>CAYGNZ010000077.1:0-11024 GCA_964351345.1 uncultured Bdellovibrionales bacterium
CGAAATGAGCTCACGCACTGCTGTCATAATACGGTATCTAAATTTGCGCTCCTGTAAGCGTATAAGGGAATAGGGTCAATGAGAGGGAAAACATAGCGAAGCGTGGAAATATCCTCAAGTTTTCCTAGGAATCTTAGCGTCCTAGAATCGGGGTGTCTAGAGCAAGACCTGCACTAGAATCATTAGACTGAACCCACCCATGAAAGACCAAGCAACTTCAGCTCTCGAACTTGTTTCAAGGGCATCGGGAAGTAGCTCCTCAATCACAAGATACATCATCGCTCCAGCGGCGAAGCCAAAAAACGGTAGCATCAAGGGCTCAAACAACCAGACGAGTAAACTAGCTGGAATCGCGGCAAGCGGCTGCGGCAAGCTTGTGAGGAAGGCCACAAAAAAACATTTTCGAAATGATGCACCATTGGCTCGCATCGGTAAGGCGACCGCCAATCCTTCGGGCATGTTATGTATCGCGATTGCGATTGCGATATAGAGCCCCAAACCGTGCATGGATTGATGATGGACTTCGGAGGCAAAGCCGACTCCGACTGCCACACCTTCAGGGATAGAATGAAAGAACATTGCGATAAAAACGAGCACCTCGACTCTACCCCCTAGTGGTTTGAGTAACGGGTGATTGAGGCGTTCTGCGGTGAGGAACTTATCGGCAAACCAGAGAAACGCGCAGCCAGATAGAATTCCACTCAGGGTTTTGAGTACCGGAACAAGATGCAGCCCTTCTTCCCCGCCTAAGGTGAATGCAGGCAGTAGAAGATTATACACCGAGGCCGCGAACATCAGCCCCGCTGCCGCTGCGTAACCCAAGCCAATTTTCTTCTGAATCTCGAAACGGCCAATAAACAGCGGGATGACGCCTAAGCCGCAAGCCACGCTGGCAAACAAGCCAGCGATTACACTTTGAGTGACAAAGCTATACTCACTCCACATTTGGTACATCGATATTTCCTAGGGTAGCTGTTGTTGGTCTGGCGAGCAGAGTAGGTGAAAAATTCAATATTCACAAATCCTTAGCATCGGCAGCGAGATTTTTCAGATCTTCGCAAAAATAATAGTCATCCTCTTTTGGTCCTTAGGAATAAGATTAGAGTAACCTTTACGATAATGCTCCCATTCTTGGACCGGCCACAGAGTTTCCCCGACTCTGTGGCCTTTTTTTTTGCGCCAATTCCTCCCAGCCGTGGCTAGCCCTAATTTAAGACCAAATCCTCGTATTACGCTGTACGACAAAACAAGCGCCTGCTATAAGTTAGTTGTAGTAAAAAGCAGCATCACTCTTTGCGGAGGGCGCGCATTCTTGACTAACTTACGCGCCTCAAGCGGGCTAGTACCATTTTGCATATGCCTGAATTTAATTTGTCTGTGGGAATTTTCACCATGTCTCTTCGCCGAGTATTACAAAGCCTATTCACTATACTCCTTGTCTCTCTGCTGTTAATCCGCGCAGCTCACGCCGCCCCGCGTGATTTCGATGCAGACGGCTTAGAAGATCTTGCTCTATTTGACCCCAGCTCGAGTAGTTTCCGGGTTCGATTTAGCTCTCGCCCAAATAGCCCTGCGGGGAATGCGGTTGGACCTCGCGGAAATGTTCCTGCGATTTCGGATTTCAACAATGATGGCGTAGGCGATCAGGCGAGCTTCAATCGCTCCAACGGCACATGGAGTTTTCTCTTAAGTGACGGCAGGAGCTTTGATCTGGTGTTCGGTTCACCAGGAGATCTGCCGGTTCCCTCCTTCTACTCGGGTTTTCCCTGCACGGACCTTGCGACCTTTAATCCCCAGACTGCTCGTTGGACAATTTCAAACTGTGGAGTCTTCGGCCCACCCCGTTTTGAAAACTTTGGTCTTCCCGGGGATATTCCAGTGCCTGGGCGCTACGATTCCGACAATCTCGATGACCTCGCCGTGGTGGACCCTGCAACAATGACCTGGCGCATACGCGGGACGAGAAGAAATCGAACCTCAAGCGTGCAATTTGGATTACCTGGCGATATCCCCATCCCAGGAAACTACATCGGAGGGAGTACGTGGGAGCTTGCGGTGTTTCGACCGGTGGATAAACGAGTCTACGTGAGCCATCAAGGGACGGTATTCTCATTCCCTGCTCCTAGTGGAATTTTCGGCGATCGACCGATCGTGTTTGACGTCGAAGGTGACGGACTCGTTGACCTTACCTCTTTTCATCCAACCCTACAGTCTGTCGATATCAGTTCCTCGACCTTGCTCAGCTTTAGCGGCGTGCCGCTTGGTGTTACCTCTTTGGGCGCATTCGCTGCGAGTAATCCCGGAGTTGATTTCAACACACCCGCTCCGAGCTTATACCTCCCTGCTCGAAGCACGCAGTATCAACGTGGCGCAGTTGAGGGAGATTTTGACCGTGACCTACGCTCCGACTTTGTCTTCACTCGCACCGCCAACGGACTTACTCAATGGGTGATCCAGACAGCAGCCGGCGCGACCTACTCCTTTGAGTTTGGCTTCGCCAGTGACACAATTCTTGCCGGAGATACTGACGGGGATTTACGTGAAGAGCCGGTCGCAGTCAGAAATCGCGGCGACGGTGGCATCGACTGGTATGTTCGTCGTCCTGATGGTTCAGCAAGCCGAGTGTTTTTTGGATTCGAAGATGACCAAGTCGTTCTCGGAGATTTCGACTGCGACGGAAAAGACGATTACACCGTCGTGCGAGAAAATGGAGCGGGACTTGAGTGGTTTACCCGACCTACCAGTGAGCGCTTCGAGGATCTCGGGCGAGCAAGCCAAACAAGCTTTGGTCTCGTCGGTGATACGGTGTTCGCCGCGGATATGAACGGCGATGGTTGCGACGAAATCGTCGTCGCTCAAGAATTCGCTGGTGGAATTTGGTGGTATTGGAAGTCGCTGCTCACCGACGAGTTTGGCGCGATGCCGTGGGGCCTTGCAGGAAGTGACCGAGTGCTCAGCCCGATGGATTTTGATGGAGACAGAAAAGCGGACCCGGTTGTTGAGCGAACAGTCGGAGAGCAACGTACCGCGTTTATTAGAACAAGCAGCGGACAGGCTCGCGTGGTTGAGCTCGGTAAAACAGGCACCGCATTTACTGGCTTTTTTAACGGACTCACCACCGCCGAAGTCGCAGTCCATATTCCTGAGGTCGGTAGTTCTCCTGCTCGTGCTCGGGTATATCGAGCGGACGGTTTTGCTGGTGATGTCATTTTAGATAAAAGCCTGCCAACTGATGTGCACATTGTTCCAGGAAGCGCTGGAGTATTGGCCGAAACCTTGCCTGAAATCACCGAGGTGCAGTGTGACATCGTCGGTAGTTTCGAAGATGGGCCCAGTGGAAGGCTGTGGAAGCCTTTTTCAGATAATACCCGACAACCAGTATTCTTGATGCCGAGAAGCTACTGGGAGACGGTGCAGTCAATTGAGGTGTTTGCGGCGGACGGAACCTTTCTCCTCAGCGGTGGACGAAGAGTGTGCTGCCCGAACGGTGGACGCGCCCACTTCGACGTTCGGGAAGATCCATTCGAGCTCAATGAGTTCGCTCCGCTCACCGTGCGCCTTAACTTCAGAGATGGTGGCAATGAGTGCCTCGGCGTTCCCGATGCCACTCAGCGTTACGACTAGTCGATTTCCGATGGCGCACCAAGGAACACTGCTCGCTGTCACTCGTCGACATGCACGGCTACTCACTGCAGAGGGTGCCGTTCTTGACGCAACGATAGGGAGCCGTTCCTTGGAGCCAGTCGTAGGGGATTGCGTTGTTTGGAAAGAGGAGCAATCTCAAGTCTCGGTAGACGAATTACTTCCTCGCAATAATTGCCTGCTTCGATCATACGAACGCAAAACAAAGCGACTGGCAGCCAATGTGGATCGAGTATTGATTGTTGTTGCACCAGAGCCGTTGCTCAACTTCAGCTCAATCGACAGGATGCTTGCCGCTGCTCACAAGGAGAAGATCCCCGCATCACTCGTTCTCAATAAATCGGACTTGCCCCAAGCATCGGAGGCAATCGAGTTACTTGAGCGAACATATACTCCACTCAAAAAGCAAATTCTCACACTCAGTGCAAAAAGCGGAGAGGGTGTGCAAAGCCTCGTGGCGATACTTGGGGATTCTCAGTCTAAACAATTTGCGATCGCAGGCGTCTCGGGCGTTGGGAAAAGCAGCTTGCTCAATCGGCTTGTGCCGACTTCAGAAGCGAGAACCGGCGAGGTAAGTAAGCGCTCCGGTCAGGGGAAACAAACAACATCCCATGTCGAGGCACATATTTACACTCTTGAGCCAAGCCCGAAGCTTATTATTGACCTTCCTGGGATCCAGAACTTTGGAGTTTCACACCTCAGTGACGAGGAAGTGCGGGAGAGTTTTGAAGAGTTTGTGCCTTTTGCCACGCAGTGCCGCTTTCACAATTGTTGGCATCTCTCTGAGCCTGACTGCGGGGTCGTTGAAGCTGTAGAATCGGGAAACCTTAGTTCCTCACGCCGTAAGTCCTACCTCGACATGCTTGAGGAGGTACGGGCCGTTCAGAATTACTGAGACCCTCCGCCCCGAAGGACCTTGAGTTGTTTCCGTCGCTTGCCTCGTTGGTCACGAAGTCGAAGTCCACGGTAGGCACTGGCATCGTTGCGAATTCGACGATGCACGGCGTTAATACTCTCCTGGAGCGTATCCATCTGCGCCGAAAGTAACTGCATCTCGTCGGCGATGGTAAGTCGCTTTTGCTTTTGATGCTCGATGATTCGATCTAAATCTGCTTCCGCCTGTAGTTCCTGCATTCCATTAAGGATCACACCGACGAATAAATTGAGCACAATCATTGTGCCGAGCAGGACAAAACTTACGAAATACAACACCGAGAACAAAGGCATCGCGGTTGGAATGGTCTCAAGACCAAGGTAATTCTCTGCTGCATACGTATCGCTGCCATACATTTGGATGTACATGATGTCCGTCCAGTCTTCGAGCGTCACGACTCGAAACAACGACACCATTGCGATGGCAAGTGTGCCGAAGTGAATCGGGTCGTTTTTCCCGAAGATCAAGGTTCCTACCACCGCATACACGTAGAACAGCACCCCGAGCAGCAAGCTTACGTAACTGATTGACGGAAGACTTTTGAGCAAGGCTCCAACGAGCACCTGCATGCGAGGAATAACGGTAACAAGACGCAACACCCGAAGAATTCGCAGTAAGCGTGCGGCGGCAAGATATTCAAGATGCAATGGCAAAAAGCAAACCAGCACAATCGTGAAATCAAAGACGTTCCAAGGATCGTAGAAATAGAGCAGCGGCCGACGTCCACGGGCAATTAATTTTACCGCGATTTCGAAAGTGAAAAACAACAAGACTGCCTGATCGAGTCGTAGGAGCAGATCGCGATGCCGACTAAAAATTCCATCGTACGTTTCAATTCCTACCAGGGCGCTGGCGAAGAGAATCGCTGCGATGACTGAGAATTGAAATAATTTTGATTTCGAAATTCGCTTACAGAGATGGACCATCAGAATGGAAACCTAAAAGATAGCAATAAGGTGGGGATTTTGCCAGAATTGCTAAAAATGTCAAATCCCTAGCCGTAGAATTTCTGGATTTTACTAAGTAATAACAAAGAATTAAGTAAGATAATCAAGCCATCAGCTCATCTCGTTTTTGCCTCATTTCTTCCCCCTCTACTCTTCGTACTAAGCTTGGGAACAGGCAGAGTTTGACGAAAGCAACGCGGCTTGCTGTCTTCAGCGCTGCAAATAGGAGCTCTATTTATTACTCAGGACACAGAAGATGATTGAGACTATTCGGGTAAAAACTCCTGGTCAGGGACTGCTAGAAATTACGGCGAAAGTAGAAGCGGCGGTTGAAAAAGCCGGGCTCACGGAAGGACTTTGCACAGTCTTCCTCCGCCACACCTCGGCAAGCCTCATCATCCAGGAAAACGCCGACCCCTCCGCGAAGTATGATCTAGAGCAATGGATCAATCGCCATATTCCCGATTCCGATCCCCACTACACCCACACCTTTGAAGGTGCTGACGATATGCCCTCACACATTAAGACGGCGATCACGGCAAGCAGTATTGCAATACCAATCTCCCACGGAAGACTCGCACTAGGAACATGGCAAGGAATTTACCTTTGGGAACACAGAGTCCGTTCTCACACACGCGAGCTCGTGCTCCATATCGGATCCTAAGCCAAATTGAGGAACTACTTGAGACACGAGAATCGTGCCTCTCGTTGCTAAAAAGTTTCTACTGAGGGGCGGCCGGGGCTTTCATCATGTCACTCGGCACAGCTCCCCCCGTTGGTGCAGGAGGTGCTTTTTGCTCAACAGCAAATCCAGGCGAAGAGAGTAGCCATTTCCCGTCTTTGAGCACGAATTCTACGTCGTGGGTCTTTTCCTCTTCTTTGTATTTCGTGGTCAGAGGAACTACCGCATCATCTCCTGTGATCTTCGCGGTGCCGACGCTGTAGTCTGTCTCGGCAATCTTTGTGCGCATTTCCTCTTCTTTCTTTTTGATCACCGTCTCCATCTGAGCAACCGTAGCGCGCATCATTGCTTGCTGGTTCTCAGGCACTTGACTCATTCGCATCTCTACATGCTTTTTCATCATCGCAGCAGGATTCTTCAAAACCTCACGGTAGAATTCTTTTAGTTTCTCCGGGCTATCAATCTGCATGATTTCTTTCTGCTGCTCGGGAGCCTCTTTAAACGCTGATTCCCAATCAACGTACTCTACAATCGGAGCGCTGTTGGTTTCCGCTTTAATCTTGGTCACGATCTCTTGCATCACTTCCTCTGGAGTTTCTGCGACCGCACAATTCGTAGCAATCATGAGGGAGGCAGAGAAAAGGAAAAAACCAGAGAGTGGCTTTCTAAGGAAATTGAGATTTTGGCAGAGACTCATCGATACCCCTGAAGATTATGGAACCAGAGCTCTGGCTCAGTTATACACCCTGTTCACGTAGATACAGGAAGAAAACGGGCAGTCCGTCAGAGCACGCCAGACTGTCACGCTCTCCAGCCTAGCACAGCATCTTCTCCAAGCAACACCGCCGAGCAGTGCGCCTAAAAGTAGATTTTTAGGAAAGAGCGAGATAGTGCGGCTCAAGGTTATTTGCTAGAAGCATAGTATGAGATTCAACTCCCTTATCCTTTTCTTGATTTTTTTCAGCGGGCATTTGCTTGTCCCTATTTTGTCACACCCTACGGTGGCGAAGGCGGAACAGAGTTCTACCGAAGAAGAGGCAGTTCGAGCATGCTTTCAAGCCTATCGCACGGCGATTCTGGAAGGAAAAGGGGAGGTCGCGGTTCAATACATTTCACAGAAAACCTTAGACTATTACGCTGAGATTCGAGAGCTCGCGCTTTATCAAGATGCGCCGCGAGTAATGGCACTCGATCTCATGGATCGACTAATGATTCTCAGCCTACGGCACCGTGTAGGAGCAACGCGCCTGCAAAAAATGGATGCGAAACAGCTCTTTGTTTATTCCGTGCAGAATGGATGGATCGGCAAAGACGGAATTCAACGCTTACGTCTTGCCGAGATTACGCTCGAACCTCGCACCGCAAAAGCTGCTTACACGTTTGACGGGAAAGAAACGGGCCTCTACTTATTGTTCTACAAACAACACAACGCCTGGTCTCTTGATCTTACCAACGTTTTGAGAACAGGGAACGCCGCGCTCGTCGATGCCCTTCGGCAAGAGGGAAGGGATGAGAATGAATTTATCTTTAACGCGATCGCCTCAGTAACCGGATCTCGACCCCCGCAGTCGATTTGGCACCCGCCATTGTATCGGAAGTAAGCTCAACGCTATTCGGCGTGAACTCGATTTTGCTTCCTCATTAGTTGGTAAGCACAATCTTTTGAGCAGGTCGATTTTCCCACTCGAGGTAAGCAGCCCTCGCAAACCACCGCTTCCTTGCTACAGTTCTCGCAGCTTATTTTGGTCTTACCGGGATTTCCGCAATGCGGGCAAAGGCGATAGGTTTGGCTGGGGTTGAGCGACTCATCAACTGCTACTCGGTGATCAAAAACGAAGCACTCACCCTCAAAAAGCCCATCTTTTACCTCTTCAAGATATCTGAGAATACCACCTTTCAATTGATAGACTTCCTCATACCCTTGACGCACCATCTCAGTGGACGCCTTTTCGCAGCGAATTCCTCCGGTGCAGTACATGAGGATCTTTTTGTTCTTCGGAATTTGTGAATTTTCGACAAACTGGGAGAACTCTTGAAAATTCACCAGCCCAGGATCGCATGCACCCTTGAAAACTCCTAATTCAGTTTCGTAAGAATTTCGTGTATCGAGCACCACGACATCATCCCACTCTAACATGGCCTGATGCCATTGCTCGGGCGTAAGGTATTTACCGGCAGATGGAACCCCACTGAGCTGCTCCCCACTGGTAACTATTTCCTCTCGAATTTTTATCTTAAAACGACGAAAAGGCTGAACTTCAGATTCACTGCGTTTGTATTCCCACTCATCACTTGCGGCGAGTTCGTTGAGCGTAGACTCGAAACGTTCTACCGCGCTTCGTTCGGCGGCAATGGTACCATTAATGCCTTCAGCGGCGAGGATTAGCAGACCTTGCACGTGAAGCTCTGCAGCACGTTTTTGCAAGTCTCTCTCTACAAGCTCAAGCTTGGACTCTGCGATAGGAAAGAAACGATAGAAACTACTGACGGTATACATTAGATCTTAGACAAAGGACGCTTTCGCGACACTCGAAATATTTTGTTCTAGTCCGACTTAGTGAGTATGTCCTCAAAGCTTTCCGACACTCGAAAAACCAGACGGTCAGGGGCTTACCGAGCAATACGAATACTCAATTCTTTTGGGGCCTTTAGTATCAGAAATCTCGATTCGGTCAATTCTACTTCATCAGCGCCCTACGTTCACATACTCCGCAATTACTGCTACAGATACCTCTGCCACGGCCCGTTCCTCAAGGGGACCGGCATTTTTTCGGCAGCTTTAAGCGTCTAAAATAATTAAGGAAAACTATGGAATCGCTCTTGCTTCGCGCATTAAAAGGAGAAAGCACTGAACGTGCGCCGGTATGGCTGATGCGTCAGGCAGGACGCTACATGGCGGAGTATCGCGAGCTGAAGCAAGAACATGGTTTTCTCGGCCTCTGCCGAAATCCTGAACTTGCCTGCGAGGTCACCCTACAGCCCATCCGTGCCTTCAAACCCGATGCAGCGATAATCTTTGCCGATATACTACTACCTGCCGAAGGGATGGGATTTGAAATTGAATTCAATCCTGGACCACAGGTTGGAGGGAAAGTGAGGGGCCTTGATGATGTCTCGCGCCTGAAACTGGCTGATCCGTTTTTAGCAACTCCCTATGTTCTAGACGCGCTAAAACTAACTAGTAAGGAATTAGCAAAGGTGCACCCAGAGGCAAGTTTGCTCGGTTTTGCCGGAACACCTTGGACAATGGCTTGCTACCTTTGTGATCAAGGTCCCTATAAACATTTCCAAGGAACACAGGTCTTTGCTGCGCAGCAGCCAAAAGTATTTCAACGCTTACTCGACCTCCTCACGGAAGTCACCGCGAATTACCTTGCTGCGCAGTTTGAAAGCGGTGCTGAAGCGGTTCAACTCTTTGACTCTTGGGGCGGCAATCTCTCGTATGAGGACTACAAACGCTATTCTCTTCCCTCGATTCAGAAGATAATCGAGACGTTGCGACCGTATCAAAAACCGATCACCCTGTATGTGAACGGGGGAAATCATTTACTCCCTCTGCTTGCAAGTTCGGGTGCTGACTGTCTGAGTATTGATTCAAGAACCGATTTGGCCCACGCCGAGGAGGCACTGGGTGGGCTGGTTTCCTTGCAAGGAAACTTCGACCCAACCCATCTTTTCCACTCCTCTGAGGAAATAGAATCAGAAACTCGAGCGATGCTCACTTCGTTAAAGAATCGGGGGGCATACGTTGCGAATCTTGGACACGGCGTATTACAAAAAACGCCTCCAGAGAACGTCAAAACTTTTATCGATACGGTCAAGCAAGGCTGGTAGGTAGCAAGTCCTATCGGCGAATTACCTTTGGCGCAGCTGGTGTTTTCACCATGAGCTTTTGAGCCTGCGGTTGTTTGTTTGTGCTCGAAATCGAAGCAGACTCTTTGGTAACAAGGCTTTCTCGCGCGGTATCAGCGTCTTGCTCCGCATGAGCAGAGATTGGTTCAGAAAAATCTGTGGCAAGCTCCTCAACAAACTTTGCTATCTCTGGACCCATTTTGTCCGCAACACCAGCGTAGCGATACCCAAGCAGACTTACACTCAATCCGAGTAGCACGAGAAACGCTGCTTTTAGAGTTTCCTGAGGTAGTTCGATACTGTGCAGTTTCTTACCGACCGCAACGCAGTGGCCGAGCATTTTCTGCGTTTGTTGCAGTCCGAAGGCTCCAACTCTCTGAGTCAGTTCCAAAGATTGAGTGGCACCTGTCTTCACCTCATCCGAAGTCAACACCGAATACGTCGCTGCGGCAATCGCCGCGGTAGTCTGACCAGCATCAATTCCCCAGTCAAGCATTTTACTGCCGAGAGAAATGTAGTGCTCCTGCTCATACTCATCATACTCTTCAAATTCCGCATCTTGAATAAACAAGGGCGAGCGATATATCGCTTCATCCGGACAGGGACTTGCAGAAACATCCAGTGCAGGAGAAAAGGCGAGCAAATCTTCGAGCATTTCCATGCCGCTCTCGTATCTCGAGAAGGGATTTCTGGCTAAGGCGCGAAGCAGGATAGATTGCAGGTGCTCCGAGCAGTGCGGCGCAATTGCGCTTGGAGGCGTTGGCTCCTCAGTGAGCCTTGCCTGCAGTGCACGCAGCTGATTTGGATGGTCAAAAGGAAGTCGACCGCAGATCATTTGGTAGACAATTGTACCGAGGGAATAAATATCACTTCGACGATCGAGCATTCCTGTTTCAAGATACTCCGGGCTTACATATTCTACGGCCCCGAGAACTGCCTGATGCTCCGTGAGGCGATTAGCCCCTTG
>CAYGNZ010000078.1:0-278 GCA_964351345.1 uncultured Bdellovibrionales bacterium
GAGAGTACCGAGTGGCTTCCACTGGAAGAGCTGGGTTCTTGGTAGTCTCTCAGTAAGCGTGAGCTCCGTCTGGCCTTTGCGCCGAACTTGAAAATCAAGCTCGGAGTTGAGCATCTGGATCCAAATTTCTTCTTCAATCTGCTCGTTCGCAAGGTAACCAACACCTCCAAAGATAAGTGCGACGATTACGGAGAAGAGGAATAAAGTGAGCGAAATTCGATATTGGAGACGCACGTTAGTTTTCCTTGAGCAGAGACACCAAGCGATATCCTACCTTC
>CAYGNZ010000078.1:308-10961 GCA_964351345.1 uncultured Bdellovibrionales bacterium
ATTGGTAAATGTGGCTGCGCAAAATGTCACTATCTGGCACATCTTCTCCCCAGATCTCTTGTTCAATTTTTACTCTGGAGACGACGCGGGGAGATTCTCGCATCAACAACTGTAGGATGTTTCTCCCAATTCGACTCAGTTCAATAGTATGTCCATCTCGATGAACCTCAAGCGTTTGAGCGTTTAGCGTGAGGTCCTCGACCTGTAGTATCTCATTCTCTCGGGCGTTTTTGCCGCGTTTTAGTATGGCATTGAGGCGTGCTTCTAACTCAGGAAGAGCGAAGGGTTTGACAAGGTAGTCATCAGCTCCAGACGTGAAACCCTGAAGCTTGTCATCAAGTCCGTCCTTCGCGGTAAGCATCAGAATCGGGGTATCGATGCGTGCGTCCTTGCGGAGGCGAGAACAAACCTCCATCCCATCAATTCCAGGCAGCATTAGGTCAAGTATGATCGCATCGTACTCGCCGCTCGCTGCGAGGCGCAATCCATTCACACCGTCTTGAGCGGCATCGAGAACATGTCCTTTGAGTTCAAAGTACTCAAAGACGTTCTCAAGGATATCCTGATTGTCCTCAATGATTAGCAACTTCATGGCGTCTACCTCTCTCTCTGTTCTCTACGACAGCGCGAAAAAAATCAACTTTTTCAATAATTTCACTTTTTTTCGACATCTCCTTCACGGGCAATCGACGCACTGGCCGCTAGCCTCGGAGTTTTACAATCGAGGCGTTGTCCGTGGAATAGAGGCGCTCTCCGCATAGATCAAGAGATTTGAAATTGGAAAACAAGGATCTACAAACACAGGGCAAGCGCCTGTATTCGACGTATAAGCTGCTACTTCGTTTCGTGCTTCTATCCTTTCTCATTCTGACCAGCAGTCGGCTCCTTCTGGTTACCTACCACCAAGACCGAATCTCAATTGATGAACTGCTTCCCTTGTTTATTGGTGGGTTACGGATTGACCTCTGTCTTATTGGAATGTTTGCCGCACTTCCGGCCGTACTGACTTCCTTCCTATCGAATTCAGAGCAATTCCGATGGTGGGAGAGTATGTACTACCGGGCGGCTATCGTTGTTCTGGTGTTTTTTGAAGCAATCACTCCACAATTCATCGCGGAGTACGACACGAGACCCAATCGCCTTTTCTTCGAATATCTCGGTCATGCAAGTGAAGTAAGCAGCATGTTGCTCAAGGGATTCGGAGCATCGGTTCTCGCAGTAGTGCTTATTTTGGCAGTTTCAATCATCGTTGTCCCAAGATTACTGCCGCAAGCAGAGACGAATGAGCTACCACTTCGTTCCCGTGCAATCGGAGCATTCGTCTGCGCGTTTCTCTGTTTTGCCTTTATTCGAGGCACCATTGCACATCGACCAATCAGTCCAGCTACTGTTGCCTTCGCTTCTGATCGAATGGTGAACACTCTGCCGCTTAACTCCACCTATAATCTCTTCTACGCCTTGTACCGCATGAAGGATGAGAAAAATGCGAGTGCACTCTACGGCAGCCTTCCTGATGCAGAGATGCATGAACTCGTGCGCACTGCTGCCGGCCTTACTGGCAAGCCCTTGGATGCAAACCGTCCAAGCTTGCATTTCTCCAAAGCGAATATGAAACGCACCTCAGCCCCGAATGTCGTGATCATTCTCGAAGAGAGTCTTGGAGCACGGTATGTAGGACATCTCTCGGGTGCGCCGTATACTCCCGAAATGGATGCCCTGGCTAAGGAAGCTTGGACGTTTACCAATTTATTTGCGACCGGAACTCGATCGGTGCGGGGAATTGAAGCGGTGATTACCGGTTTTCTTCCTACTCCTGCGCGGGCGGTGGTGAAGCTCGGGCTTGCTCAAGACAACTTTTTCACTCTTGCCGATGTGTTCAATGCCGAAGGATATGAATCGACCTTTATCTACGGGGGAGAGAGTCATTTCGATAATATGCGAGGTTTTTTATTGAACAATGGGTTTCAGAGAATCATTGATAAGCCGAAGTTCCATGATGTTGTCTTTAGCGGCACATGGGGGGTGAGTGATGAGGACATGTTTAATCGCGTGCACGAAGAGCTACAGAACGCAAATCAGCCGCAGTTTATCTTCGCGTTTAGTGTGAGTAACCATTCACCGTATGAGTACCCGGAGGGGCGAATACAAGTGCACGGAAGTAACCCCGCAACGAAGTTCAATACGGTGCGCTACGCAGATTGGGCAATCGGAGATTTTTTCAGAAAGGCGAAGCAGAGTGCGTACTATGACAATACAATATTTCTGTTGGTTGCAGATCATGATTCGCGTGTGTACGGGGCCAGCTTAATCCCGGTGGAGCATTTCCACATTCCTGCGATGTTTCTCGGTTCAATGGTTCCGACACAATTTGATAACCGCTTAGCAAGTCAAATTGATCTGGCTCCTACACTGTTGAGTCTTGCCGGAATTGATGCGTACCATCCGATGCTGGGAAGAGACCTTACGGATAGAGACGTTGCTGAGCCTGGTCGGGCCCTCATGCAGTATGGAGATAATTTTGGTTATCAAGAGGGAAATAGACTTCTCGTGCTTCAACCTCAGCTTGGAGCCAGGCAGTTTCAAGTAACAGAAGACCTACGCCTGGTCCCTTTGCCGCTTGAATCAGAGCTGCAACGCAGAGCTCTTGCTCATGCACTCTGGCCGAGCTGGGCTTACCGGAACCAACGGTATAATCCGCATATTTGAGGGAGCGGCGAGAAAAGTTCACCAAGGAATAGAGGACGGCTAGCAATAGAGGGAGCGGAGATCCCCCTCCCTCTATTATTGTTTAGGAGAATTCACCTCGAATTCCAAACAACACATTTCTCCCTCGAAGAGGTGCAAGGTCTTTGAGAAAGGAGCTGTGCACTCTGGCTTCTTCATCCGTCAAATTCGTTCCACGAAGAAAAAGGCTGAGGGCGCAATGCTCAGTCGATGGAAGTCTATAACGGATATGCGCGTTGAGTAGACTGTAGTTGTCAGTTGCTCGTTCAAATCTCGCTACTTGATCCTGTTCAGCGACTAGGACGTTTTCAATTCTCGCATCAAAATAATTCTTGAACTGATATTCAAAGCCCAAGATAGTTCGCAGAGGTGGAATTCGCGGGAGCTCACTCGACTCACTTTTGTTCTTTCCACGAACGAAATCGAGCTGAAATGTTAAATCCAAATCGTGCGACCAAAGATCGAGTAAGTCATGAAGATGTAGCTTTGCCTCCGTCTCTACGCCCCACAATAGCGCATCGATTGCTCGATACTGGTAGAGCGGGAGTCCATCTTGCTCTTCTCCGTCTGTTGAGAGGTTAATGTAGTCTTGATAATTCTGAGTGAATAACGTCAGGCCCCCGGTCACGATGCCGGTGTTTTTGACCAACGTGAGGTCAAATCCAGTTGATCGTTCAACGCCAAGGTCGGTATCTCCGAGCTCAACGATCTGTCGAGCGATGTGTGCACCGTTTGCAAAGAGCTCAGATTCCGAAGGTGCTCTCTGGGTAAACGCAAATGAGAGCCCTACGGAATAGTCGTCATGCCCCGTTGGATCCCAGAGTAAACCAGTGGAAAGGGCCCAGGGATGAAACTGCTCAGTCGAGAAGTTTTCGGCGTCATAGGAAATGAAATCGTACCGTAATCCTCCTTGCGCCTTCAAACGGTCAGACAATGGTACTTCCTCAAATAAAAATAACGCCGGAGCAAAAGTATCGACGTGCGGTAAGAACGCTTCTTCGCCCACAACATCAAAATCATGAGCCTGAACTTGAACACCAATTACTCCGTCAAGTCCCGCGAGCAACGTATGATTGGTTTCAACCCGTGCTTCCAAAGCATCCTGCTCAAATCGTGTCCCGACTTCCTCTCCTTCAAGCTCTTTGTGCTCGTAGGATGAAGCGCCAAGTTTAAACTTCACCGATTGGATATCAGGATGCACTTTGTCGACTCTTCCTCTTAGATCAACGCGAAGCTGATCTAGATCTATGGCAACACCCGCCTCCTCCTCATGATGTTCTTCCTCGTGATCTTCATCAGCATCGCCTTCCTCTTCTTCTTCGTGGGCATGTCCCGGCACGCCGTAGTTCGAATTATTGCTACTCACGGCAACCCCGAAGAAACCACGATCCCAGACGTAGGAGGAGCCAAGAGTTACACCTTGCGAGCGAGTCGCACTGTTCTCAAGCGTACCCTCGCTTTCTTGTTCATGCTCCTCTCCCTCTGCTTCTTCTTCTGCACGAAGAGCTGCACTTTCTGCAAAACCGGGAATATCGATATCATCGGTGTCTTGATGGAAGTAATCGAAATGCCAATTTACACTGCCTTGCTGGCCTTCCAGCAGCACCGCTCCACTCCGTTCTTGATCTGCGGTACCAAGGCGAAAATCAAGAATTGATCGCAAGGGCTTTCCAATTGAGGATTCGGGTATTGAACCGTCCGTGATATTCACTACTCCGCCAATGGCGCTGTTCCCGTAGAGCAAAGTCTCAGGCCCGCGAAGAACCTCCACTGAGGTCATCGCGAGTGGATTTGCACTGACTGCGTGGTCCTCACTAGTGTTCGACACATCAAGAGTGCCGACACCGTTTTTCAAAACTCTTATGCGATCTCCTGAGTTTCCCCGAATTATTGGTCTACTTGCCCCTGGTCCAAAGTAGGAAGAAAATACGCCCGGCTCTTGGTCAAGGGTTTCGCCAAGAGTGGTTTCGGTTTGTATCTTCAAATCTTCGGTGCTCAAGACAGACGCTGGTCTGCCATGCTCCAAGAGATTGTGATTGAAGGGATCAGCAGTAATAAAAATCTCCGTTAAACTTTTTTGTTCCTTTTTTGAGGCACCATGTGGTTCCTCGGCTAAGACTAACGTTTCAATAGACAAAAGTTGGCTCACAATAGCGAACGCGTAGAACGCAGCGCGTGAGGTACGTAAAGACAAAGACATTGGACTCGCTCCAAAAATAGCAGGTGTGAGCATGAGCGTATGCGCTCGCGCTTGCTGCAAACATAATAGGTGAATGGATTAGTGCTTGGTTGAAAGGCGCTAGATTGGAGGAGCTCTCGCGGTTAAGGAAAGGGGTAGGGAGCTGACAATTTGAAAGCCTAGAGTACTGAAAAGTCCAACGGGTTTGGCGAGATCTAAGGGAAGACTCGTTGAATTAAATGCGAGGGTTCGAAATTGATTAACACCCTGCACGCAAAGTGCGCATTCTGAAGAGTGATCATGCTCAGAGTAGACTGCTTCTTGCTCAGCAATGTGAAAATGCAGTGATGCGGTGACCGCTGTAGAGAGGACAAGGAGGCAGTAGGTAGCACAAATTATACGAATAAGTTTTGAAGTACGCATTTGCTCGAACGGGGCCCTCTTATTGCAAGAAAACTTCAATAGCAAGTCTTGAGCAGGAAGGCAAGCTTGTCTTGGAGTTAGGGAAAGGTGACGGGAGAAAACAGAGAAAAAGTAGGAGGCGCGACGAGCAAGTGGGTCAAGAACCACTCACTCGTCGCGGGCTCGCTGCTACGCGCATTGTTCTAGACCAAACCGCATGTAGGGGCTGTCATCGGATGTTGAATCTTCGTCCGAATCATTACTCGCATCAATTAGCTCTTCGAGTTGTTTACACGTTAACTCCTGTGCGGCGATGCGCTCTCGAAGCGAGGTAATATAAGCCTCGCGGAGTTGAGAGGAGTCAAGTGTTGAGAGTTGTTCTGCGAGAGACTCGAAGTGATGCAAGTCCTCTCTGTCCGATTGAATTGCGCAGAGGAGGTATTCATGGAGTACTCTCTCGCTCTCAAATTCGCATCCAATCCTGTTTACTTCTTTGCGCAAACGACGAATCTGGCTTTTACACGCAAGTATTTCCAAATGTAATCCGTCTTCGAATCGACTTCGAACAGCATCCGCGTCCAAATCGGAAATCTGCTTAAGTTCTGCCTCTAATTCCGCTAATGCCTGGCGAGCCTGAAAGAGCTCGAGCAGCACAGAATTACGATTTGAAAGATACACGATCGCAAGCAGCGCGTGATACGTTATCGGCATTCCCATTTCAATAACGTTGAGAAGACCAACGATAATCAGTCGAGCCATAAAAAACCTCCATTCAATGCCGAACTCGATAATCGAGCGGCGAATAATCCGTCACCATATTTCCCAGATTTGAGTTGAAAAAGAGGTCGTGCGCGACGACAAAGACAAAGAAATGTCGCGCAGCGTAGAGTATCGAAGGAGTGTGAGCGACTGTCAAATGCTGTGCACTATTCCTTACGACAGCTTGTACAGAGGCCATTCATTTGAAAAATATGTTCATCGGGAAAGAACTGATGAAGCTTTTTTAAGTGATCAAGAATCGGAGCCACCACAGAATGCGGCACGTCGATTTCTTCAATATTTTCACATTGTACGCAGCGAGTGAGTACGTGAAGTGTTGAATGGCAGGCGCTATGGAAGCACGCCAGATATCCACCCGAGGGAAACACCTGATGTAAAAGTCCTAACTCTTTGAGCGTATCGAGGCTACGGTAGACTGAGACTTGATCGATATTTTCGGACTCTTTGCTGATCTCCTCGCAGACCTCTCTTGCAGACAGGGGCCGCTCGGCCTGCGCGAGACACTGAATTACCAGACGACGAGGTTGGGTGATTCGCGAACCATTTTCACGAAGTGTATCAATACAGCTTCGCTCAAAATTTTCTTTCGCACAGGTATGAAGAGACTTACTCATTCGAGTGTAATGCGTTGTGAGGAGTTGATAATCGTCTTTATGCTACGCTACTCTTCAGCATACGCCGAATCTGCATCGGCTGCAAAAACTGGAATCGAAGAGAGCCTATGGACAGCATAGAGGTAGCACAAGTTGAGCGTATTGAAGTTGAAGAATTTATCAACATTTTACAACGCTCGGGACTTGCTGAGCGACGACCAGTTGAGGATATTGCCTGTATTGAGGGCATGATACGCGGAGGCAATTTGTTCGTGACCGCGACGTGCCGCGGGGAACTCGTGGGTGTTGCGAGATCAATTACCGACTTTCATTATGCATGCTACCTCTCCGATTTGGCAGTCGATAAAAGGTATCAACGCCAAGGTATCGGGAAGTCATTAGTTGAGAGGACCCAGTCTGCCTTAGGTCCTCGCTGCAAGCTGATTCTCCTTTCAGCTCCAGCGGCCGCGGAGTATTACCCTCACATCGGATTTGAGAAACATCCCTCAGCGTGGGTACGCGGTTAAGCGCGAGATTCATTCCGCTCTTTGGCAGAATACTGCGTAACTCCCTTTATTTGGAGAAGAATCCCACTTCAAGTTAGGTAAACGTTGCGCTCAATTTATCTGGGGAAATTCGCCTCATGCCCTAGATTAGCCCCTACTCACGGTTTAGGATCTCAGATGACGCTGTGTTCGTTCTCTGTGATGTCCGTTTCGGTAAACACAGAGGTGCTCTTTTGAGCATCGCTCACGCCTCTTCCATCTGGCGAGCCCGCTCGTTATTTGGAAGCGGCGGGTAGAAATGGTTTTTCGCTGCCTCGGGTCTTCCTAGACCCATTTCCCATCTCCTCTTCTTTGGAACAGAGAGGTTAGTATGAGCAGTATCGAGTTTCGAGAGGTTGACCAACAACTTGACGCCCTGCAAGAACAGCAAGAGAACGCGGAACTTGCCCGCGAGCTCAACGAGAATCAGATCCACGCGGGTTTGTGTGCAGACTTCGGTTTGCACTCCGTGAAGGATCTTTTTCAGATCGTGAATGACAATCCGATTCCCGATGAAGAGCTAAGCGATCTTGCCCGAGGTCTCAGCGCGTCTGGGGTCTTACCCTTTGCCGCATTTGATGCCTCTGGCGGTTGCTACATTGCCATTCGCGGTGATGAAAAGATGCGGGCGAAAGGAGGTATTAGCCTAGCGTTTGAGCTTGAGGGAAACCTCATCGGGCTCATTCCAAGCCTTTCGCGTGAACAGCTTCACTGCGTGGTAATTACCGCCGAGGAGTATCAAACGCTCTCTGTCTTCGTCACCGATGAGGAGCATCGAGCAACTCTTCTGCAAGAGACGAACGTGAGTGAAGAAGCTCGTGATCACTTCTACCGGGTGCTTGCCGAAGCATCAGGTCGCGGGGTGAGTGATATTCACATCGAACCTTACGGGAAGCAGTATCGCATTCGCTTCCGAGAAAAAGGGGTCTTGTGGGTATACGATGCAGAACTCTCACGAACGGACGCTTCCTCGTTTGTTGGCGTGCTTCGTAGTGATGCGAGTGCTGGTATTGTGAGTCCGCATGTCCCGGAGGACTTGTCGATTCGTATCACTGATGAGCAAGGTAAGAAGTATCCCACGCTCAAGGGATGCAACTTGCGTATCTCGATGGTGCCGACAGCGCGCGATGGTGCACCAAGAGACGTTGTCTTACGACTCCACTCGCAGGAGGCGAAAGCAGCGGCTTTGATGGAGCTTGGTTTGGGAGTGAAAGTCACGACAGAGATTAGAAACCTCATTCGTGCGCGGCGAGGGATTATCCTTGTTACTGGCCCGACCGGTTCGGGAAAGACGAGTAGTCTCTATGCCGTACTTCAGGAGATGATGAACGACACCCTCAAGTTCTACACCATTGAGGACCCTGCGGAAGTCATTATCGATGGCCTGACACAGACCAAGATCAATGACAAGCATGGTGGGACCTTTGCCCGAATGCTCCGCAGTGGGCTTCGGCAGGACCCTGATGTGATGCTCATTGGTGAGATTCGTGATGGTGAAACGGCAGAGACTGCAATTCGAGCTGCGGTAACGGGACACTTGGTGCTCAGCACCTTGCATACCAATGACGCAGTCGGTGCGGTCACAAGGTTGCTCGATTACCCTGACGTCTCTCCTGCGAATCTGGCCGAGGCACTTCGAGCGGTGATGGCGCAACGGCTTATTCCCCGTTGTTGCAAGCGCTGTTCAGAGGTGGTCAACGCCCGAGAGGATATGAACAATATCCTGGGTCTGGATAAGACTGCGCAGATTGACTTCGACGTGAAGGTCTATCGCAGACCAGTGCAGGCAAATCCGGAATGCCCTGATTGCAAAGGAAGTGGCATCATCGGGCGCAAGCCGATTGCGGAACTTTGGATTCTCAGTCGACAAGAGCGCGAGCTCATTCGTCGTCAGAAGTTGGATCTCGATAGCGATGAGGTGCGACGTTTGGCGTTGAAGCGAGGCATGGTACCACTCTGGAGATCGGGGCTTACTGCCGCCATGGGTGGTCAGGTTGCCTTCGATGACTTCATCAGCGTGATCATGCCTGAAGAGCTGGCGGATAATCGTGAGGATGTACTTCACGCGCTTCGCCGTTTACATGAGAAGATTGAGGACCGGAAACAGAGCTGAGATAAGACACAAGCAGTACCCTCTGCCCCAGCGATTTTGGGGGGCAGAGGGCAGAAAATGGTTGCATCTACCCGCGCTTTCTCCCTTTTATTTGCTATCGCCAAATATCGACGTATTCTTCTATTCAGCGTATAATTTTCATGCTGAGAATTCGCCTGTGCATCCTTTGTCTTAATCAAGCGCGAATACTGAAGTAGAACGCCAAGAGGACACCAAAATGTTTCGAATTGGGATAATGCTATTTTTGCTGATGTTGTTGGGCACCCAATTGCTCTCCTTTTTCGGTAGTGAAGAAGAGTTAAGCTTCACGCTGTTTGTCGTGGTGATAGTGCTGAGTATTGCCGTGCTGAAAGTGACTTTGGATCTCGTTCTTCACAAATTGAAGAATGAAGAGGAAGAAAAAGAGGAAGCGTTGTTTGGTGATGAGCACGGAGTTCGCACCTACAGTTCAATCAACGACTACGCGCGCGAATCGAAGCGTCGTCATGAACGGAGAGTGGGCCGCTAACTTTGTCTGCTCTTTCTTTTTGGCTACTTCCTCCGCGAGTAGCCACGCATTGATTTTCTTCTTATTTCAGGTATGTAATTTAGCTGGGTAGTTGAAAGCTTCCGCTTTTTGCAAGGGGCGTGCTCGTGGCTTGCGGAAAGCGTGGTGGTTTGGTTTTTCTTGCGTACGAAAGGATTTCTCATGGCTGATACTATCGATTGGGAACGCATTGATCGTTCATGTCAAAGTTTGCTTGATACCTTTTCCTGGCCCACACCCACACTCGCAGTGGTGCTAGGCTCGGGATTGAGCGGAACCGTTGAAGGATTTGAAAACCTTCACACCGTGCCCTATCATTCAATCGATGCGCTTGGTGGTTCGACTGTTCAGAATCATCAGTCCGAGATATTTCTCGGGAGACTCGCTCGAGAAGGTAAGGCCGATGCGACGGTCTTGTTCTATCAAGGGCGGCGGCATTACTACGAAGGCGTTGGCTTTACGCCAATCGCATTTCCCATTGCATTTGCAGCGCGGCTTGGCTGCAAGCGTATCTTGATCACCGCGGCCGCAGGCGCTCTCTCAGAGCGCTTTGTTGGACAGCGTTGTCTTGCTCGAATTGAGGATCACCTTGACTTATTCTTTCCCAGTCCTCTGCTTGGTAGTCCCCTAGCGGGACGCGATCGATTTTTCCCAACCGCAGAGATGTACGATGGGCCCCTAGGGAGTATCGTGGAGGAGTCCTTTTCTTCACTTCCCGATATAGAGCCGAGACGTGGTGTGTATGCCGCCGTTGAGGGTCCAAATTATGAGAGTGCTGCAACTGCTCGCGC
>CAYGNZ010000079.1:0-10961 GCA_964351345.1 uncultured Bdellovibrionales bacterium
CAGGTGTAAACCATGTACTGTCGTCAAAGTGTAAAGGATGTACTACACCGCACATAAATTGGTGGAGGTGGGGGGAGTCGAACCCCCGTCCGCGAGCCCGTCTCTAGAGACGTCTACATGTGTAGTTCGAGTTTAGAGTTTCGCCCGGTGCTTTTCCCTCGAACAGGAGGCTCCGGACTAGTTCCAGAAAATTTCGGGCAGCAACGTCAGAACACCGCTACTACCCTAGTCTGTTTAATGAACCCTTCCCGCTGACCAGACTACAACGAGTTGGGCGAAGTAAAACTAGTACTTAATTAAATTAAGCGGCTAGTACTTCTTGTGTGTAATCGTCTTGGTTTGCGATTACTTTGTTGCCGATTGATAACCCGGCCATCGGCGTCCGGGACATGCAGTCTAAAGAAGCGTCGACCCACGTCGAACCCGTTTCACCCCCGAATGAAACTTCTTCGGGGTATCTAATGCTCGTATTCAAATGTAACTTGAATGGCGCGCCCTAGAAAAAACTACCTCTCCCCATATGGTAGGCACGAAAACCCCCCAGGTCAAGCACCGCTCCTCATCACACAGGGCTAAGTTGCCACAATCCAACCGTTTTTTTAGCTCAGTTTGACTGAACGAAATAAAGCACTAAGTTAGTCTGTTAGCTCCTTTTACCAAGTGCAATCCTTACAGAGTAGAACGTATCAGCATCAGCTTGCGGGCGTCCAAGGCCGGAAGCTGAATGCCAACGAATGAGGTTGTTTGTTGGTTTATCAGCTTTGAGTTCCGTTTTCTTAGTTAGGACTGCTATGGCTGAAACTTCTCCCTTTGATACCGAGAGGTCACAAGACGCTCCTACGGAGCAATTCAATACCGCCTTTTTGGCGCTTGAAGGAGTCTGCCAAGATTTCGAGGAAGTGCTGCACGAAATTGTCGCCGAGCTTGATGATACCTTGCAGTCGGCAATTGAAACTGCTGAGGCAACGTT
This sequence comes from uncultured Bdellovibrionales bacterium, assembly GCA_964351345.1. GTDB lineage: Bacteria > Bdellovibrionota_C > UBA2361 > SZUA-149 > SZUA-149 > SZUA-149. Next base: position 971 of record CAYGNZ010000079.1, read on the forward strand.
TCGGACGCAGAGCACGAAAGCGACCACCAATGGCGCGCACAAAGACGCCGCCGAGGCCTTGCGCGACGCGGTGGAAGCGGCGAAAGCTCGTGCCCTGCTCGTGCGAAGTAGCGCTGCACGCATGTTTGGGCTGATTGCAACCACTCCCTCCCTGGTCAAGCAACTGTATTTCTCGCCGGAGGAGCTTGCGCAAGCAACGAGCAATCCCTTAACGGTGCTTGTTGAAGCAATTCGTGCGGAAGCAGTTATCCTCTACGATACCGGGCAAGTGCTTGAAGGCGGAGAGGAGGTCGTGCCACAGGGTCTTGCGCTAGGGGGCCTGCGCATCGCGCGGAAGATTGAGTGGCATGTGCAGCAGTTGTATGAGCTCGTGACTGAGCCAAAGGCTGCGGTCTGGGGATTGGAGCAACCGCTGCGTGGTTACCTAGAGGAAGTGCGCAATCCTTCCCAGACCATTGTTGATCTCCTTCGTTCAGAGAAGGATCTCCATTCGGTGCAGCATGTCTTGCTCACACCACTGACCAAGCGGCGACCGCCGACGTTTTCTGCGACGGCTCGTTCTAAAAACCCCAGCGAAGAAGATCGCTACCGGGCAAAGGTACGTATTCGGGTGACGCAGCTGCGCTTGCTCGGTTCTTACGTCTTGAAGAACTTCATCGAGGACCCAAATTATGGGGTCGAGGGAGAAGCGGGACGCAAGGGCAAAGTCATTGTCTCGCGCGGGGTCAGAGGTGATCAGTAGATGGTTTCGGGCAGCTACCTTTTCATGGAGAAGGTAGCTGCCTGTATTTTTATCGTTGGTATTCGCTTTTAAAAAGCGAAACAACTCTTAATTCTCACTACACGCCGCTTGCAACGAGCGCCGGAGCTGAATTTTAGGGACAGCTTCCGGTATTACACGTCTCTTGCGAGGCAGGCTTAGGAATCGCGGAGCAGTTACTATCACTTACGACGTTACCGCTGAGCAGGTCCACACACTGCACGTTCCTGCTGCGCACTCCACCACCACACGGCACGCTACACTCGGAGAAGGCTCCCACGCTCCAATCGTAGACTGCGGGGCAGGGGTCAGTGTTGCACACCTGCGTTGTTGCTGGTTTTGTATTGGCATCGCAGAGCGCATCAACCACAAGTGCACCAGTGCTCATGTTCACACATTGCACACTGCGTGTCTGCACGCCGCCACCGCAAGTAACACTGCAGGTTGAAAAGGCACCGGCAACCCACTCATAGCTCGCTGGACAAGGTTCGGTATTACAGGCCACAGTTTCTTCTAAGGCCGGGCAGGCTTGGCCGCCAAATTCTGCTGGGGTAATCACGGAACGTGTTCGGCTCCTTGTTCCCCCTCCGCACGTCGCGGAACACTCAGAAAAGGCACTCCACTCACTCACCTCACAATTTACCGGGCAAGGACCTGGATTACAGCTTATCGTTTCAAAAAGTGGATCGCATTGTTTCCCGTTGTGCATTGGCGCTTGGAGAACGATTCTTGTTCGCGTTTGAAATCCATCACCACAGGTTACCGAGCAGGGTGAGAATGCACTCCATTCACTGAGCTCGCAATCAATGGGGCAAGGGAAGTTAATACACGCCCGTTCTTCCGTAAGTTCCCCGCAAGCCTGCCCGCCGTTCTCAGGTGGAGTAATGATAGTTCTTGAGCGAGTCTGAACGCCGTTTCCACATTCCTCAGAGCAGGCTGACCAGGGGCCGAACTCAGAGAGCTGACAACTAACGGGGCAGGGTGGTAGTCCCTCGCAGGGGACTGTTTCAAATAAAACAGGGCATTGTTGTCCGTTGCCTGATGGCTCGGTGATGACACTTCGGGTCCGGTGTTTCGTGGCACTGTCACCGCAGAAGTTCGAGCATGCTGAAAACTCGCCCCACTCGCTGACCACGCAGTCTACATCAGGGATACAGACATCGTCCTCATCAACTTGCCCATCGCAGTTGTTATCCCGCTGGTCACAAATTTCTTCCTGAGGAGTTTCTAGCCCCACGCACTCACAGGTGGTGTTAAGAATCCCTTCGGCACAAATCCCCGGTAATCCGGTGCTACAGACATCACCGGGGGTGCAACTCGGGCAGGTTTCATCAATGTTGCCATCGCAGTTGTTATCAACCGCGTCGCCGCAGACTTCTGGCGCGCCAGGTCGAATCCAAGGAGCGGAGTCATCGCAGTCTACTGGTGATGAGCATTCAGCCTGAGGAGAAAATCCGTCGGCATCCGCATCGACGCAGCTAGGACAACCTGGATCAACTTCCCCGTCACAATTGTTGTCGATACCGTCGCACTCTTCTACTGCTTGTGGGTTAATTGTAGGAGAAGAATCATCACAGTCTACATCCTCGTTGTAGCCGTCGCTGTCGCGGTCACGGCAGAAATCAAGTACGCCAACGTCAACGGGCTTGGTTTTACGAACTGAAATTCCAGAAGCGAGGGCGAAGGCAGAATCTTCGGGTAGTAAGACTTTGAGCGAGTAGGTGCCCGGTTGCACATACTTTAATTGAAACTCACCCGCGCTGTCGGTGATGACCACATAGGATCTACCGGGGACAAAGACATGGGCGTTTGCTTGAGGCACTCCGCAGCGAGTAAGTGTGCCGCGAATTTCTCCGGCGAATTTTGCAGCGCTTGCTTTATGATCGCGAGATTTTTCTGATTTATCGGCAACTGCGTGAAGGGGAAGAAGTAGCACGCATAAGCATACAGTGAGCAGTCGCAGCGATGAACGTTTCATGAAGAGTACCTCAATATTAACGGAAAAATGTTGTGCAACGTATATAGGTCAATCGCGGGGAAAAAACCAGATTGAGACCGAGGCAATAATTTATGTTGTAATTGTCGATATCTAAGCAGGCGCCGTTCACTTCCTTGTTAACGCATGCGCAATACAATGAGATCATGCCGAGGGACCCTAAGAACCTTCGGCATGAGTGAAGAGGTGTAGCACCTCAGTTTGGCCCGTCGCCCCAGCGTGCCACATCAGCGAGCCGATGTTTCAGGTCAGCCGGGGAGAAGCGGGTGAGGGCCGCCATCTTTTCCAGTAGCGCCGTATCATCCAAATCAGCAGTTTCAAGCTGCTGACCGATAAAACGCGCGATGCGGTAGTCGTCGCTGCTCAAATCCACGGGCCGATCCTTTACTCGCTCCGTGCTTTCAGCGTTGGGGTCCGGCACGAAATTCGCGAAGGGCTCGTCGTGAAAGCGGCTGCCGAGTTTGTAGAGCACGCGCTCGGTTTCACCTCGCATCAGCCGCACGATTGCTTCGACACCGAGTTCAATCGCCAGGCGGCGATCAAAGCCGTTCGGTTGACTCCCACGCAGGTCATAGTTGTTGCTTGCAACCTGCATCTTGGCCTTGAACTGCAGTTCGTCGCAGAATTCTGCAAGCGCGCCGCTGATCATTGCTTCGAAGGGAAACAAGGAGGGGTTGAGTGCTCCGTTGCTATCCCGAGGCAAGTCCAGCAGCAGCCGATGTGAGCGGGGGTCGAGTGCTTGCACCAAACCCTCGGCAATCACCGCAACTCCATACGGTTTGCCCTCAGCCGCGCGCTTGAGCATTGCACCACCGAGAATATCGATGATGAACTTCAAGGGCGTGGGTTGCGTAAACTGCTCGCCGATGATGAAGACATGGGGGAAGCCGTGAATGCTGCCCGCCATTGCCACATGACCGCGAGTGCGTCCCATCGCCACGGCAAGCTGCCAGCGATCACCACTAGACTGCGTGTCGGTTTTGAGGCTGGCGATGCGGTGACCGAAGACCTCGGCCATCGTTGAAGCGCCTAGCATGCGCACCCCTTCAGGAAGCGCGCCGTCATCATCAATGCTTTTCATGGCCAAGATGATGGGGAAGCTCTTTCCTAGACGCTTGCATTCAGCCTCGATGTAGGGCTTGAGGGCGACAAAGATCGTGATTGATCCATCACCGCCTGTGGCAAAGAGCCCGTCGAAGTTCTCAACGAGCACCCGTGCGGACTTGCGCAGTTGTTCTTCGTTACCGGGCGGATACGTTTTCGAAGTCCCTGCAAACGTTCCGCCCCGAGGCAGAATCAGTAGCGCCTTTCTTGGTGTGAGGCGCTCGAAGCAGTCGGTGCGGCTTTTGGCGATATGCTCAAAGGCGTTGCGGATTAAGTAAAACTCGTTTCCCGAGTTCTGGGCCGCGATTGCAGCAGAGGCCATCGCGGCGTTTACTGCGGGGCAGGGTCCACCTGGGGTGATACCGGCAAATCGTTTTTTGGTACTCATGATTGATACAACGTACGGGGTTAGAAAAACCTCAGCCACGGAGTGGCAATACACAATGGGTCCTCGACAGAGAAAAGCGGTCAGCGCGTAGCGATTTGGTCTGTCAAAGAGTTCAGTTCTACTCGTATTCGAATGGCAGACTACAATGGAGCGGCAAGAGGCCGCAGAAATTCCTGGAAGAGTGGTGACAGTAAACCTCAATTCCAGGCGGCAGCGAGTGGGACTAGCTCCTGCCCTTTTGGAATTAAACCGAATCTGCGGTCGTTTTGCTGAGGATGTGTTCAGCGATCCGCTTCTCTAGCAAGGCTTCCCAGTTACCCGCGGCGTCGTGGTTTTGGGCTTTCCAAATCCGATGAGCCTTTGCGCGCTGGCGCCTCTCTCCGCCCGCGATATCATCAAGCGCGTGCTCTTTTGTCCAGTACGCGCGCAGTGAGGTGCCGTAGAATGGAAGGTCGAGCAAGTAGAACTCATGGTTCCCCCGCCGAACTCGGAAGAGAAAGTAGGGGCCATGGATGCTGAGAGATTCATAGTCCCCGTGGTAGCACTGACCACGGCGATCCTTGTTTTTGCAAGGGCCCCGGCTTTTGCATTCCGTGGGCATGGTCTCAACAACGGCGTTGGTTTCTGAAGGGATGAAATCATCGAGCGAGTCGATTTTCATTCCCTCAAGAAAACGGATCACGCCTTCGTACGAGCTCTCAGTCCAGGTTTGCAGCATCGCAAGATGCGCTAACCTGGAATCCTCCCAATCCGGCCAGACCAAGGGAATCGAGATGTCTCGAAAATCCGTCAACACGTTATGCCCGTTTTCGTCGCGCTCGAGGAAACTCAAGTGCGGGTCAAAGGCGCGGGTCAGCGGGTAGAGCGGATTGAGTATGTCACCAACGATGAAGCGTGAGACGGTGTCGTAGTCAAAGACCAGACGCCTGCGAAAGCGGCTGTCACCGAGCCAAATCTCGGGGAGTTCAACCAAACTGCCACACACGCCACGGGATTCGCCGTCGACCTCTTTTACGCTTCCCGTGATTGCTCGCAGGCAATACGGGGAGCTCTTGCGCTCAGTAGGGGAAGCGGGCTTGATTTGGCCTTTGAGTGGGCCGTTTTTATACCGCTTCTTTTTCTTCCCGGTCCATTTCGCACCAGGGAGGAAACGCATTCCCTCCTTGTCGATGATGATGAACTCAGAGCCATCGCTCAGCGCAAAGAAGTGCATGTTCATCGGTGTGCTGAGCATCTCTTGCCGGGCAAGATTGTCCTCATACTCAAACACCGGTGCCTTATCGTCGATCTCGCGAAGGTGCAGATAGTGAAACAGTAAGCTGCAGGAGTGATTCGCCTTGTGTCGCTCGCGAATGAGCTTGCCAAGCTCAGGATTGTTCGGAGCGAACACCAGGGTGACTGCATTGGGTTCAAAGTCACTAAACATTCGTCGATATTCATCATCAAGAGTGGAATCACCCTCTTTGATTCGACGTTTAAGGTCACGAGGAACGCATAGCTTACCGGAGACAATTACCGGGAAACTGGCGGTAACGCGTAGTTCTTCATACTCTGAAGGTGCCATTGTGGACTTCCATGTAAAAGAAAAGAAACATCCAAGGAACGCCAGATGCCATTACAGGCATCTAGCGTTCCCTGCTGAAAAATTTCTCAAGCTGAAAGTCCTAAAAAAACCTCATCAGAAAACATCATGTCACACACTCTTCACGGCGCGAGGCGAACAGTGAATGCTCGAAGTCGAGTCGTGAAGAGTCATTTCAATTTTCGCGTAATTATAAGGGGGGAAAGAGCGAAGTAGAGGTTTTAGCAAAAAAGACTAAATAAGTCATTTGTTGCGGGGGCTTGAGTCTCTTCCTCCCCAAGACTCGATCCCTAAGCCGCTAAGTAGCAAAAATCTCTAGCGAAAACCAATAGTTGCTTGCAAGAGCGCTTAAATCTACTCTGAAGAACTTGCAGGCATTGCTCCGAGATAACCAGCTCGGAAGTCGCTTCCGCTACTTACTAATCCAGTCTCGAATTCTGTTCTCCCTAATGGGCCTCCCCGCACTACATTCTCTCGTTCTTTCCCCTGGTACGGCGGGGCCACCAGTGCTGGTGCTTCATGGTTGGGGTCATAACCTCGAGATTATTCGTCCCCTCGCAGAGCGTTTGGCAGAGTTTGCTGAAGTGCACGTGGTGGATCTTCCAGGGCATGGGAAAACTCCTGAGCCAGATGCAATCTGGGGCATGCAAGAGTTTGCTGAAAGTGTTGCGGCGTATCTTGAGTCGAAGGGAATTAGTAAAGCTGATTTTGTTGGTCATTCCTTTGGCGGTAAAACCGCACTCAAGCTCAGCAGCATGCGGCCTGAGCTGTTTCGGAAACTGGTGCTGATTAACAGCTCCGGAATTAGACCGCGTCGTAGCTTGAAGAAGCGAATTTATTTTAATAGTCTTAGCCTGCTTCGCTGGTGTGTGAAGAAAATAGACCGCTACGTGAACCTCAAACTATTTGAGCAGTGGTTTATTCCGAAGTTTGCCTCGCCTGATTACCTCAATGCCGGAACGATTCGGAAAACATTTGTGCGCACGCTCCATGAGGAAATGTATGAAGAGCTTGCTGCGGTGCCCGTGCCTACTTTGTTGCTCTGGGGGGAGAAGGATACCGAGACGCCTTTGGAGCTGGGGCAACGCATGGCAGCGCTGATTCCTCAGTCTCAAATGGTCGTGCTCGAGGGAAAGGGGCATGAGCCGTTTCATGGCCCCGGGGCGCATCTTTGTAGTTATCATATTGCTCCTTTTCTCAATGAGGGAAGGGAGCTTGAGAATTCGCGCTCAGGAGAGAGTAATGCTTGAGATAATCAGTATCCCCTTACTTGTCTTTGCCAACGTCGTGTTTGCCAGCAGACGCTTGCTGCAATACTTGCGTTTTTTGCAGCAGGAGGAATACGACTCAAAACGATTTTTCCGCTGGATACTGGAAAACAGATTTTTTGATTCCAAGGCGAGCATTTTTCTTGTTGCCTCAAGCGCGATTGCCTACTTCTTGCCGCTGCATGGAACAGGGCGTTTCTTTCTGCTGCTCGCCGTGACCGTGTTCCTACCGCTGATTGCCTTTACCGAGAAAGATCCACGGAGCCAAGGTAAGATTCGACTGCGAATGACAGATCGGGCAAAGCGAATTTATCGTATCGCGATTAGTAGCTACGCCTTGCTTGCGTTTATCATTGTGCCTTTTGCGCTACGGATTCGTTTCGGCTCAGCGTTTGAGCGCATGCTTCTTGGTGAGATGTTTGTGGTGCAGCTGATGCCCCTGACCTTGATTTTTGCCGTGCTTGGACTCTCGCGCGGCGAGAAGAAACTCCAGCAAGGATTTATTGATCAGGCAAAGAAGCGGCTAGCCGAAGTCGATCCCTTCGTCATTGGCATCACCGGGAGTTACGGCAAGACCAGCACGAAAGCAATTTTAGGGCGGATGCTTGATGCCGCCGTGGGGCCAACGTTTTGGCCGTCGAAAGGAATTAACACTGAAATGGGGATTACCCGTTCCCTGAGAGAAGAGCTTCAGGATGCGCATCAGTACGCGGTGATTGAAATGGGAGCATACCGGGAAGGCTCTATTGCCAAGCTTTGTCGCCTCACGCCACCAAAGGCAGCGATTGTGACCGCTGTTGGGCTGATGCATTTAGATCGCATGGGAAGCGCGGAGCAGGTGCTTCTTGCAAAGTCTGAACTTGCCCAAGCGGTGCCCGAAGAGGGGACGCTTGTTTGTAACGGGGATAATGAGGGCGCACGAGAGATTGCACGTCGGCATCCGAAGAAGACCACCATATTGTATGGACTTGAGCCGGAGAAGGGAGGGCTCAGCCTTTGGGCGAGTGAGATTAGTTTCAGCCCAGAAGGAACGCACTTTACGCTCCATTGGCAGGATCAGCAGTATCAAGGCTTTACTCCGCTTCATGGACGGCCTGCGCTGTCCAATGTGCTCGCCTCCGTGGCGATGGCAGCAAGCCTCGGGGCGAGTATTGAGTATCTCCTTGCAGGAATTCGCAACCTCGAGCCGGTAAACAATCGCCTTGAGGTGGTGCCCGCAGGCCAGGGGTTACAGATTAATGATGCCTATAACTCAAACCCGGTTGGCTTTGCCGCTGCCCTTGAAGTGCTTCAAGCGCTGCCTGCAAATCGCAGAGTGCTGGTGACTCCAGGAATGATTGAACTCGGCGAGCAGCAGTATGCAGAAAATCTTCGTATCGCCGAGATGGCTGGAAAAATTTGTGATACGGTGTTCGTCGTTGGCTCGCTGAACCGGGAAGCCCTGCTTGAGGGGCTTACTAAAGCGGGGCTAGAGCTTGGCACGGCAATCGAGCTGTTTGAAACTCGTGATGAGGCATTGGCTAACTTGGCAAAATTCCGCGCTGCCGGAGATGTAGTTCTTTTGGAGAACGATCTTCCGGATCTCTATGAACTGGATATTAGGTTGTAGAAAAAATGAGTGAATCCTCGCGCAAAAAGATCGCAATTCTCTTCGGTGGTCGATCTGCTGAACATGAAATTAGTGTGATTACCGGACTTGAAGTAGTCGATTCTTTAGACACCACCAAGTATCAAGCCGTGCCGGTCTACATCGATGCGAAGGGTAAGTGGTGGACAGGGGATGCCCTGCGCAACAAAGAGTTTTACAAGAATTTGCCTGATTCTCTTAGTGAGGTAAGCGAGGTAGCGTTACTTCCTGCGCCAGGAGTGGGTGGCTTAGTCAAGCGTGGCGCAAAGGGAGGCGGCCTCGCCGGACTTTTTGGCGGAGGAAAAGAAGAGGTAGTTCCTGTTGATGTGTATATGCCAATTTTTCACGGACAGTTTGGAGAAGATGGTTGCATCCAGGGCTTGTTTGAACTCGCCGATGTGACCTACACCGGCGCAGGGGTGCTCGCCTCCTCAGTCGCGATGAGCAAACAAGCGTGTAAGGCACTGCTCAGTGCGAGTAAAATCCCTGTGCTACCGTCGGTGGTAATTCAGAAAGAAGATGCACAGCGCGATCTCTCAGCGACGAGAAAACAAATTGAATCCGCCGAAGGTCTGACGAGCTATCCGCTGTTTGTAAAGCCGATGAACTTAGGCTCAAGCGTGGGTGTCAGTCGGGTGGAAAACGCAGCAGAGCTAGACGCGGCTTTGGTTAAAGTGTTTGAGCTCGACTATCTTGCAATCGTTGAGCCCTGCATTACCGAGCTGATGGAAATTAACGTCTCGGTGTTAGAAACTCCTGAGGGTCCGAAAGTCTCAGTAGTAGAAGTGCCCGTGGCGAGTGATAAAGTGCTTACCTACGAAGATAAGTACATGCGCGGCGGTGGAGCGAAAGGCTCGAAAGGAAAAGGTGGCTCAAAAGGTGGAGCCCAACGACTCTCAGGTATGGCAGGGTTGACGCGGGTGATTGATCCCGAGGATCTCGATCCGAGTTACAAAACAGCGGTGCAGAACTTCGCGCTGACTGCGTATCAGACGCTGGAGTGCGGAGGCTGTGTGCGTTTTGATTTTATGCTCGATACCGCCAAGGACCAGCTCTATTTCAACGAACTCAATCCTATCCCCGGCTCGATGGCGTTTTACCTCTGGGAAAAAACAAAGCCTGCGGTGCTCTATCCAGAGATTATCAATAACCTCATTGAAACCGCTTCTCGACGTCGAGCAATGAAAGCTGGATTGAAGCGAGAGATGGGCTTTAAGGCGATGTTCTCATAGCCTGTCTTGAAGCAGGGAGCTTACTCCCCGTTCT
>CAYGNZ010000080.1:0-10940 GCA_964351345.1 uncultured Bdellovibrionales bacterium
CATCACGTCAGAGAAATCAAGAATATCCCCCAAGCGGTTTACCGCTCCGAAGACAACCACGCCGACAAAGACCAGGCGAAACACAATGACCGTGTTCACTCCGTTGCCACCGAGATGATCGAAAATATAAATCCAAGCACGCTCACCGTAGTAACACCAAGAAATCATCGTTGAGTAGGCAAAGAGTGCGATGCAAACAGTGAGCACGTAAGGGAACCACGGGATGACTGAGCCAAAGGCCTCGGAAGTGAGTAACACGCCTTTGAGTGTGGTATCGAGATCTGCGCTCTTTGCCGCTAAGTCTGCGTTTTCCCAGACGCCAGTAATCACAATCACGAGAGCAGTCATACTGCACACGACCATCGTATCGATCACAGGGCCAATCATCGCAACAAGTCCTTCTCGAACTGGCTCATCGGTTTTCGCTGCGGCATGAGCAATCGCAGCGCTACCAAGACCACCCTCATTGGAGAATACCGCGCGAGTGATTCCGGTAACAAGGACACCGACTAATCCACCAAATAGTGCATTCTTAGAGAACGCCATTCCGACAATTAAGCTGAGCGCGTGTGGTACTTCGCTAAAATTCGCGATGATGATGTAGAGCGAGGCGATTACGTAAATGCCGCACATTGCCGGAACGATTTTCGAAGTCGCCGCTCCGATACGTTTAATACCTCCAAGGATTACGGCAGCAACAAACACGGCAAGAACAATTCCCACCACCAGTCGAGCGCCATCCCCCAAACCGAAGGTGTCAACGATGGACTGGGTTGCCTGATTTGCTTGGAACATGTTCCCTGCTCCCAAGGCTCCACCCATCGCCATCACCGCGTAGACAAAGGCCAAAACTTTTCCCAAGGGAGCAAGAGTTTTACTGATTGAAGAGAGACCAATGTCGAGATAATACATTGGACCGCCGCTAATCGAGCCGTCGCTATTTACCTGTCGATACATCTGCGCCAGCGTGCAGCTGTTGAATTTCGCAGTCATCGAAAAGATTGCGGTGAAGAACATCCAGAACACTGCGCCAGGACCACCTGTCTGAATTGCAACGGCAACTCCAGCAATATTTCCTAAACCGATTGTTGCCGAAAGAGCGCTGGTGAGCGCACGAAAATGTGAGATCTCTCCCTCGTCCTCTGGATCATCAAATTTCCCTTGGACAACGTTTACCGCATGTTTGAACGCACGAAGATTGATGAACCGATGATAGATGGTAAAGCCGATACTGCCAAAGAGCAGAAAGGCAACGAGAAAAGGAACGGGAATAGTTTTTTGTTTCGGTGTGCCGGACTCATCAAGCACCGGATTACCGAGGCTATCAAATTCCTGCACCTGAATACTCCCGCCGGAGATATCAACAAACAGTACTGAGAGCATAAACTCATTTATTTTTCTCAGAGTGCTGGAATTGGTTTCTTCATCGGGAACTGGCGTCTGCTCAGGCTCTGCGACCACGCTGAGGTTGGCTTCACTTGCCTCTTCCTGCGCGAAGCAAAGAGCAGGGGTAATCAGCAAGGCGAGGAGAACGCAAAGGGAAATAGATTTTCGGCGGATAAATAGCATTCTAGATCGCTCCAATTAGAGGGTTCCCATTCACTACAGGAATACGAGAAAAAGAGCTTTAGGACTAGAATGAATTGTATCTGGGCTAAACTACCGCCTGTACTCGGCTCACAGAGGGATTGAGCCGGAAAAGCTTAGAAGAAAAGCGATGGTTCTTCCATGTTCGTTGGTAACAGCGAGGACACCATTCCGAGATTGGTGCCACAACGTGGGCAGGAGAACTCTCCGCTCAGCTGGCCACCGTCAGTGCTGACTTCCGCTGCCTCTTGTGAGCAACGACATTCTGGACACACCACTTGTTCCTTACTACCCGAGTCGTAGTACTGAACCATCACTCTCTCACCAAGTTTATAAGCCTTGATTTCAAACATGTTCCGTTCTCCTAACGATGAACTACTGCACAGCACTCTGCTGTATTGAGACGGAAATTAGCTCTGCTTTTGCGATAAGGGAAATTAATTATGTAAATTAGTCATATTTAAGAAACCAATGGTTCCTGACCCACGACTACGGATGTATACAAGAGCAACTCTTTACGTATAAAGCTTTAAAAAGGCGTCTAGGGCTACTTACTTAGCTTGCTAGTCTCTTGCGGAAGCTTTGGTTCAGGCTTAGGCGTTACTGCTGGCTGGCCCCATTCCTCCTCTGCACCGTAGGCAGAGGGTGCAGGCCAAGGAGCAACTTGTGCAGGGTAGTAGTAGGGTAGTGGGAAGCCTCCGTAACCGAGGTGACGCACTGGGATGCGCTCCAAAGTTGTGGGAAAGGAGCCTCCTCGTACAAGCCGAGTAATCTCTCTGGTTTTGGCCATCTCAACTGATCCGGCTGAAATTACCATCGAGGAACGGGGGTCTATAACTCGGGTATTCAGATACACCCGGTAAGGGGAGACCGTGTAGGTTCCAACTACCAAGGCTGCGATATCTTGCTGCCCGCGAAGTGTGTCTGTGTGCCGCGAAAGACCGAATTCACCTTTGTTAAACTGAATCTGCATCGCGTCTGATGCACGCACTTCGATCACATTGTAGCCGCGCATCGCTAGTTCACTAATGAGCTGTTCGCCCACAACTCGGCCAAAGGTGGAAGAATCGTAAAGATTATCGATATCTACGAAGGTCGTTACGGCGATTGGCCCACTAATATTGCCTCTAAAATAAGCGTGAATCTGGTCGGCCAAATAACTCGTCTTAAATCTACCCACAGAGTGGTTTACGGGGTCCCCCATGGGGATTGCGGAGAAGACCGGTAGGTCGTGATAGCGCTTACTGCAGCCGGTTGTCAGAACAATTACCAAAACCGAGGCGAACAATGAAACGCAGACTTTGCTCTTTAAGGCACCGAACATACAAGAAAAATTCATCTTCATGGCAAAAGTCCATTCTCTGTGTCATCGCTTTCAGCCTTTTGACCCTTGGTGGCTGCAGCTTTTACGGATTTACAAAATTTCCTAAGAACGCTGAGGGTTGCAAGATGCGGGCCTACGTCAATGCGGGACTGTTGGACTACTTAAAGACCCGATATGACTCAACTAATACCTCTCGCCTGGCGATTATCCCTTTTAACGTGCCGGAAAGTTTTGCTCCCTCCGGCATGCAAAGTCGGCATTTTGGTCGCGATATTGCACTAAACTTTCACCAGGAGATCGTGGGTTCTGGCGAGCTCGGTATCGTGGAGCTTTTCAATCGAGATCGCTGGCCTGGTAAACGGGCCGAGTTTAGCCACGGCAATTATCAGGCAATAGAATCGGCACGAAACGCTGGCTACGACCTTGTGCTTGTTGGTTACCTCGAAGATATCGTCAATGAGACGGACCTCACGTTACTGACCAAGCTTATTGATACTTCAAACGGAGTGACGCTGTGGTATGGGCGAACAGTAACGTATTCGGCCCGTCGACCACTTCGTCGTTCGATATCAGAGTATAGCTTCGGCTTCGTCAGGGATCGTCCTGACTCATTTGCTTTTCAAGAACGCGTCGCTGAAATGGCGCGATGCACCGTGGACTCCATCCTTTACGGGGAGACGGTGGAGCCTGGGAACAACCAGCAGAAAGAAGAGAGTTGGGCGGGAGCCTTGCTGAGTAAAATCACACCAGAGGACTAGCTGGAGATTTCACTAACGCCGTTGTCGGGCTGGGTCTCGCTTGTCTTCGATACTCAGCCCGCCGCAATCATCACGGCAGAGGATGACGACTTCAGCAAGGTTTAACAAAAACGTATTCCCGTTGAGCGTAAGTTGGACGACTTGATGCTCTTGGTTTCCTTTTTTTTCGCTCAAGCGCTTAAACGCGGGAGCTAAGTCCTTAAAGCCGTCTTGAAGGCGGACCACCTGACCACTAGTAAACACGATAGTCGCGCCGTCCGCGGCATATGCAGAAGAGCAAAGACTGCCAAAAAGTCCTACGGTCAGAACTAAGTTGAAACAAAGTTTTTTCATCGTCGTGCTCCCTGGCTCATTGTTTGTCCGATTTCTAGCCCATGCCGATAGCTTCAGCGACAGGTGCGAGGTCCTGAGGGTTTGCCACTTCGAGGCGGTTAACTGACTTCTCGATTCGCTTAAGCAATTTACTGAGAACACCACCTGGACCGAACTCGATCGAATGGGAGCAGCTCTGCTCAGAGATGAGATTTTGCATCGACTCGGTCCATCGAACGGAGCTGCACACCTGGCGCACCAGCAAGTCTCTGGCCTCTGAGCCTGAAGAAATCGCTTTGGCTGTGACGTTGGAGTACACGGGGAACTGAGGGTCTTTAAACTCTGTCACTTCCAAGTCCGCTGCTAACTTTTGCTCAGCAGATTTCATCAAACTGCAATGGAAGGGAGCACTGACATTGAGTGGAATCAGTTTCGCGCCAGAGAGCGCGGCTGAAAACGAGTCGATACCGACGGCATCACCCGCAACGACTGTTTGCCCAGGACAGTTGAGATTAGCAATTTCGCAGACGCCGCCGTCAATTTTCTCAATTGCAGCGCGAATCTCCTCTTCGCTGAGACCCATTACCGCAAGCATCTTTCCTTCGCCCACAGGTACCGCCTCCTGCATGTAGCTTCCTCGTTTATGCACAAGCTGGACGGCATCGGAGAAGCTCAGCACACCTGCTGCGACGAGTGCCGTGTATTCACCGAGACTATGGCCCGCTGCCGCAGTTAATGTTGGCTCAAGCGCTGAGAAACACGCATAGCTCGCGGTCAGGATAGCGGGTTGGGAGAACTTGGTGAGTGTTAGTTCCTCTAGCGGACCCTCAAAACAAAGTGTGGAGAGTGAAAAGCCTAAGGCCTTGTCAGCTTCTTCAAACACGCTTTTTGCCTTTTCGTTATCGGTGAAAAGTTCGAGTCCCATACCGACTTGTTGCGAACCTTGACCGGGGAAAAGACCGGCGATTTTGCTTGAATCTGACATTGAATTTTGACGCTCCCAGGCTTGAAAATGAGGATATTTACTAAAAAATGCTCCTCACCATAGACGAGAGGCGGGAAGAATTCAAGCCAAACTGGACCCCGGGAATGGTGAAAAATCCTGAAAGAACAAAGACTTACCCCTGCCAAGTCACCTTGGGCGAAGATTTTAAATGGTGGTTCAAGAAAGACTTAAAAAAGTCATTCAAGTGGCCCACCTGATTAGTCGATATTTAGAACTAAGAGTGCGACTTAGAAGGCGTAGATCAAGAGTGAAAACGTGGCCTTCTTCGTCTCATCGTGCGTGAGAAAGCAGAGTACTACTCTGAGCGTTCAAACGCTTGTTTTCGTACTAAGTGGTTCTTTTCAGGGTAGTCGTAGTTTGCAGTTCCAAACTGAAAAAAGCGCCGAGTCCAAGCCGGCAACAATCGAGCAAAGCGCTGCCATCCTCGTCGTTGACGATAACGATCAACTACTTTCTGTTACCAAAGAAATTTTAGAAGTCCATGGCTTCCAAGTCTTTGCAGCCTCTTCTGTTTCTGCCGCGCTGAGTCACTTAACGTCTGCCTCAATTGACATGATCATTTGTGATGTGGTGATGCCCGAGCGTAACGGGTTTGAGTTTAGAGATGAAGTTCTGCGTAATCCCGAATGGTGCGACCTGCCATTTATCTTTCTCACCGGACTCTCTAGGGATGACGAAGTCCGTATGGGAAAGGCTTCGGGTTGTGATGAGTATCTTACGAAGCCTTTCGATCCAGATGATCTCGTGTCGGTAGTAAAGGGAAAAGTAGCTCTCCTGCGCAAGCGACAAGCAATGGCTGATGCTCGAATGGAGAGCTATCGACGCCGCATTATTCATACACTTTCCCATGAATTTCGCACGCCACTTGTCTCGATCAATACAGGCACGGAGCTTCTCCTTGACCAGCATCTGAGCCTTAATGATGAGCAAGTAAAAAAGCTGCTTGAATCGGTGCTCCGCGGCGGTCAACGACTTGAGCGTTTGGTCGATGACTTTATGTTGCTGCAACAAATTGACTTGGGCCACGCAGAGTATACCTGCGAGCTCTATCAGCAAAAGGTTCCACTTCGGGCTATCCTTGAGTCTGCTGTCGAAGGATTTATGGATTCTCAGATCCATCCTGAACAATTCGATATACAGGTCGTTCTGCCTGCAGAAGAGGTGCTCGAGCAGCTCTATGTGAAAGTCTACGACGTGCAAATTGTAAACTTATTTAATCGCCTCTTGAGTAATGCGATTAAATTCGCTGGTCCAAAACAACCAATTCGCATTGAGCTTGGTCTTGAGGCTGGAGAAGTATACGCTGCGGTGCTTGATAACGGACCGGGGCTTGACGCCTCAAAGGAAGCGGAGCCGCATGATTCCGCACTAAAACCCTTTGCTCAAATTAATCGCGAGACTTACGAACAGCAGGGCTGTGGCCTTGGTTTAACGATTGCGCACTACTTTGCTGCAATCAATGGGGGAAAACTTTTCCTTAGAAACCGTCTCGAGCAAAAAGGTCTCGAAGCTCGGGTTGTTTTTCCCCAAGCCTAACATTCATTACCTACTACGACATTAAGGCCTCATGAGCGGGATCATCTTTCCTGCCATTGCTAAACTCTGTGTATCCTTTAGAATACGGGGCCTACAAAGACGATTACACCTACAGTCGCGATGTGCTCGCGGGCTGCCTTACAGCATTGGAGATTATTATGGCTTTTGAACTACCTGCTCTCGACTACGCATTTGACGCGCTCGTACCGCATATTGATGCGAAAACCATGGAGATTCATCATGGAAAACATCACCAAGGTTATGTAACAAAACTCAACGCTGCGGTTGAGGGCACTGAATACGAGTCTAAATCAATCGAAGAGTTGCTGGCTGGTTTAGGTGACCTCCCTGAAGATATTCGAGGCGCTGTTCAAAATAATGGCGGCGGACATGCAAACCACTCCCTATTTTGGAAAGTCATTGGCCCAAAAGGCGGTGGAAAACCAAGTGGCGATCTCGCTGCTGCGATCGATGCAGAGCTTGGTGGCTTTGATAAGTTTAAAGAGTCTTTCAGTAACGCTGCTGCGACACGCTTTGGTAGTGGCTGGGCTTGGCTTTCGGTTGATGGTGGAAAGCTCAAAGTGGAGAGTACTCCTAATCAAGACACTCCTCTCATGCAGGGTCGTACACCGATACTTGGGATTGATGTCTGGGAGCATGCCTACTACCTCAATTATCAAAACAAGCGTCCAGATTACATCTCCGCGTTTTTTAACCTGATCAATTGGGACGAAGTCGCAAAGCGCTACGCTGCTGCAAAGTAGAGACGCGCAGGCGAGGATGATACGGAGAGTTGGGTCCAACCGACTCTCCGTATGTAAAACCATTCTGCATTGTTTTGCTTCCTAGCCGATTTTCTTGGCGAGCAGATCCAAATCTCCGAGAGCGATATCGATTTCGCGCCGGAGACCTTTGAGACGCGCGCGAGCGGATGCCACAAGCGCGGTTACCGATTTCTCCTGCACAAACTCCAGGCTGACCATCAAACTTAAATGAGGATCAAAGTTAACCCGAATCGGATTCTCAGGTGCCTCGGCGTTGTGCTTGTCAATCCAGCCGGCGATGTCTCGTACAGCCTTACGCACTGCCCGAATATCTCGTGCCCGTTGGCTCGCTGCGCTTGGCAGTGCCATGACCTCCAAAAGATCGTTGAAGTTCGCACGCCCGAGAGTTGAGACCAGTCGGATGTAGTGATCCACAAGTTCATCCTTCTGAATCCGAGAAGTTCCCTTTCGGTTTTTCTTGTGTAGCACGAGCATGCGCACTCGTCGTAACTCTTCTATTATCGGGTGCTCTTGGCCGGAATCGTTGGTTTCTGCCATCGTGTTTTCTCCAGGTGGAAATAAAAAACCTCTCCTTTGTCGGGACCCATCTCCGTTCGCGAAATGCTGGCCAAGCTTCAGCACTCGGTGAACGGGAAGGTAAGGTGGAGTTCACATCTTGGAATGAGAAACAACGAGCATCAAAATACTAGGTTTTTGTGAATGGGCGGTCAAATCCGCTGGTTTAGTGCTCGACTGTTTAAGGGGAAACTGCGGCGATGAATGACTCAGTTGCCGTATTAAGATGATGATAACACTGCCGAAAAATCTCATCACTTTTGGCGTAGGGATCAGATATTACCAGGGGAAGGCCAGAGCGAAGTGAAAAGCCGCCAAACAGAACGCTACGTCCGAGAGCCTCGGGTGAGAGTTCTTTGAGATAGAGTAAGTGCGTCGGGTCCATCAGCAAAATCAAATCCGCGGCATTGATTTCTGCAAGCTCTACCTGCTTGGTTCTGTGCTCGGAGAGATCAATTCCCTGCTCCTTCGCTACTCGTACCGCAGCAGTGTTCGCTGGTTTTCCACTAGTCGTTTTTAGACCAGCGCTGTGAAGGGCGTAGTGCTCAGGGTTCAAGAGGTTACTTAGTTTTTGCTCAAGATAGGGGCTGCGACAGATATTGCCATGACAGAGGATGAGGATGTTCTTTTTTCTATCCCCAATGGCCAAGAAACGACGAAGCTGTGGCTGATACCAGTATGCCGCTGCTCCGAGCTTCTGCGTCAGCCATCCGGCAAGATTGTAGGCCGCAAATAATAGTTTTCGCTTACGATAGTGCATTCTCGCTCCTCATAGTCCGAGCCTACGCAAGAAAGCCGAGGAGACCAAGAAAATTAAATGCAGGGAAGGCAGGCGGTACTACTACAAAGCCCGCTTCAAATATGAACGTAGTCGCAGTAGTGCTCGAGAACGAATCTGCGAGGAACGAGATTCGGTCACGCCGATAATCTCTCCGATCTCTTTGAGGTTAAGCTCCTCATAAAAGTACAGCGTAATGACCAGCCGTTCCTTTTCGGGAAGTCTATCGAGAGCTCGGGCGACAATTTCAACCCGCTCGGTATCAAGCAGGGAGGAAAGAGGATCTGGTTTGGTGCTGGGCAGTGATTCATCCGCACGGAACCTCTCCTCCCCATGGCCAAATCCAAGCTCTTCTAAGCTCAACATTACCACACCTGATACTTCACCAAGCATTTTGTGCAGTGTCTCAATGTCGACCTCAAGTGCTGCGGCCACCTCGGTATCTTCGGCGGGGCGTCCCAACTCCTGCTCTAGTTTTTGATATGTTGCTTCTAGTTTATGCGCTTTGTGACGTAAGGAACGGGGAACCCAGTCTTGAACCCGGAAACTGTCAAGAATAGTTCCGCGAATACGAAACTGTGCGTATGTTGAAAAATTTGTTTCGTGACGAGGATCGTATTTTTCGAGCGCATCAACTAGTCCGATGATACCGGAGTTGAGCATCTCTTTAATATCTACCTCAGCCGGTAAACGGCCTGCGAGTCGATGAACAACGCGTTTCACAAGTGGAAGAAAGCTACGAATTAGCTCTTCACGCTCGTCGTCATTAATCGTACGAAAAGACTCTACTGTTGGTGGTTTCTTTTTGGCTTTCACTAGGCGCCAGCTCCTACTTGTTCAAAACCTTGTCTACTACTAATCCTCGCTTCTGGTAGATGCTCCCTGCTGAATGTCCTCCCAAGATGCCCAAATCTTGATGAGCAATTTTTCGACAAACATAAAGCCGACTGCGACTAAACCTGCTCGCCACGTAATCATTGGCGCGCTTGCTCCCGCAATTGCACCGCCGATCACGGCGATTACGACACAAAACACCGTGAGGCCACACATGTAGCGGTGAAGAAGGGTGAATTGGTGTAAGTCTCTGCTCATGAAACTCTTGGTGCTTTAGCTTTCTCGTATTTAGAATCTAATTTATTGCCCATAGATTCAGAGGAAATGAAAAGTTTCCTCCTCAATTAAGGGAAATCCTTAGGTTTTTGCGTCAAACTTTTGGCATGGTTTTTTAAGGTTACGAAACCACTGCGTATTGTGTCCGACCCAGATTCAAATAAAATTTATTTTTTTTTACGTTTCTAAGCGTTTTGCTCCAATAACGACCGAAAAAAGAACTGCATTCCGCCTTTGGGGCTGCGAATTCCCTCCCCATCGGCGAGTTGCTTTGCCAAGCGCGTAATGTCCCGACTGACCTTTGTACTAGGGTAAAGGTCTAAAGTAGGTGTTTGCTGTACGATGGAGTCTGAAACTGACTCGTCAACCGCGATCGCCCCGAGGAAGCTCAAGCGCACGGGTAAAAACTTGCCACTCGCCGCCGCGAGCTTTGCAAAAGTCGCACGACCGTCAGAGCCTTGCGGAGTTTTGTTCACTACCACGTTGAATTCTTTTACCCCCCAGTCTGACGACAGTACTTTGATTAGTGCGTAGGCATCAGTGATAGAAGTCGGTTCTTGATCGATGATTACGATTCGTTGTTCTGCAGCAACGTTAAAATAGAGCACGTTGCTACCAATACCCGCAGCAGTGTCCACTATCATGTAGTCGTAATCATGGGCGATGGAATCAAACGCACTGAGGAGGCTCAGTCGTTCCTCTTCGGATAGATTGGTCACTTCTGTGACGCCGCTTGTTGCGGGAATAACGTCAAATCCAGAAGAGTGAGAAACTATCACTTCTTCAAGTGTCGCCTTGCCGGTAAGCACGTCATGGAGGTTCGCACTAGGCTGGAAACCAAGCATGATGTTAATATTCGCAAGACCAAGATCCGCATCAAGAAGCAACACCTTCTTCCCTAAGCGCGCTAGCGCAAGACCCAGATTGACCGTCGTGTGAGTTTTTCCAACCCCACCCTTGCCACTACTTATACAAATAACTCTCGCTGTGCGACTCATACCAGTTGACCTACGTTTTACATTAATGGGAGCAAATCTTGTGTTGTGATTACGCTTTACTGCAGTGGATATCATATAGCTAGCCTTTCTCGTTTTCTTCTCTCTGAACTACAAAAACTCTCTTAGTGACGGACTCGCGTAAGCATCGAGACAAGGGTTTCGCTCGAAGCATCCTCAAGATCATCAGGCAC
>CAYGNZ010000081.1:0-10934 GCA_964351345.1 uncultured Bdellovibrionales bacterium
CGCAGGATGTTCAATGAGGGATTCAACGCCGCCCAGGCTTTCAGCGAGTGAGAAAATCTCGACACTCTCAAGAAAACGTTTCGCCCGTGGTAAGCCACCTTTGACGACCGCGGTAATCATCCCGCCAGGTAACTTCATCTGCTTTTGGCCGAGAGCAAACTGGGGATGAGACTTCAACCCTGGATAGGTCACCGACTCGATTTCGTCGGAGGACTCAAGAAACTCAGCAATACGTTGGGCATTTTGAGAATGCCGCTCCAGTCGCAGGGCCAGGGTCTTGGTTGAACGAAGGAGCAAAAAGCAATCCATCGGAGCAGGAATTGCTCCAACCGCGTTTTGCACATAGCCCACGCGCTCTGCAAGCTCCTGGTCGGAGACCATAATAGCCCCACCGATCACATCGGAGTGTCCCCCTAAATATTTCGTGCTGGAGTGCAAAACGATATCGGCACCCAAGGCCAAAGGGTTCTGGATAAACGGAGAGCAAAAAGTATTATCTACGACGGTAATACAATCATGTTCTTTTGCTACTGCCGAAAGTTTTTCAATATCGCTAATCTTGAGTAGCGGATTCGTTGGAGATTCCAGCCAAACGAGTTTGGTGTTTTTTTGTATCGCTGCTCGCAGGTTCTCTTCGCTCTCTAAGTTCACAAAAGAGAAACTGATACCCAAGCGTTGAAAAATCTTATCGAATAATCGAAAGGTCCCGCCGTAGACATCATCCCCACACACGACGTGGTCACCAGAAGAGAGTAAATGCATTACCGCATCGCCTGCAGCACAACCCGAGGAGAATGCAAATCCGTGGCTTGCACCTTCTAGCGCGGCAAGGTTTTGCTCAAGAGCTGTCCGCGTGGGATTTTTGGTCCGGGCATAGTCGTATCCCTCGTGATACACGCCGGGACTGGGCTGCACGTAGGTACTGTTTTGATAAATTGGTGTCATGATCGCATTCAGCGGCGCTGAAGGCTCTTGACCAGAATGAATGGCTTTTGTGGCGAAACCTAAGTTTTTATTCGAACTTTTCTCTCTCTTCATTCCTTTTCCTTTACTTCTCAGCGTACGTCTTGTGTTTCAGTCATTCGAACCAGAGTAGCAGAGATACTATGCCTATCCGAGCACGACTTCCAGCTACTGCTTTAAAGTAACACCTGTGGCGCAGAATTTTTAGCTCCGAGCATACCGTGGGCTCGCTGAGGGACTTGACGGCAGCAGCTAATTTCACCAGCATCACTTCAGCGCTTAACCAATCAAATTACCGAGGGAGATGGAAAATTGAAAGTCGTCCTTAAATACGCACTATTCGTCTTGCTCTTTGTCTTCTCTTTCACCCTGATTCTCGGACTATTTCTACCAAAGGACTATCTGGTCTCAAGAAAAATTGAAATCGATGCCTCCCCAGAGGTTATTCATCGTTATGTGGGAGACCTAAAAAAATGGGAGCTCTGGGAACCCTGGAGTGATGGAGACCCTAGTTTGCTCACCACACTGGGGGAACAAACCGAGGGTGTGGGGGCAAACTCCTCCTGGCAAGGTCGAGATGGCGACGGCTCTTTACGTTTTACCGCATCTGATCCCGCTCGCGGTATTGCAATGGATCTCTTCTTTAACTCTGGTGCTTGGAAAAGCAGCTCGCAGATCAAATACCAAGAGCTTGCGCCGGAAAAGACTGAAGTCCAGTGGACTATGCAGGGAAAAGTTGAAGCACCAATAATTGGCGGCTACTTTGCGATGCTGATGGACCGCATGATCGGCCCAATGTATGACATCGGTCTTTCACGCTTAAAAAAACTGGCTGAGACTGACACCGACAAGGAGTTGCAATGAAACTGCGCCGGAAGCGTGTCGAACAACAGGAAGACTTCAAGGACCTTGGGTTTGGACAAGCGGTCGCGAATCGTAGCGATGTTCGCCTACTGAACAGAGACGGTAGTTTTAACGTTCGACGCACAAGCTATAGCTTTTGGCGGGCAAAAAGCCTCTATCACTACCTGCTTCTCGTTTCTTGGCCCAAATTTCTTGGCATCACTCTAGCTGCCTATCTCGTGCTCAACGCCGCTTTCGCGCTGGCATTTTACCTTTGCGGTCCCGACGCTTTACGCGGTGCAACTTCAAATGAGGTGTTAGGTCATTTTGCCGAATCGTTCTTTTTTAGCGTGCAAACATTTGCCACCGTTGGTTACGGTCGAATGACGCCTGCCTCATTTGCAGCCAATGTGCTCGTCACGGTTGAAACGCTTGTAGGCTTACTAAGCCTCGCCCTTGCAACAGGACTTCTGTTCGCGCGATTTTCGCGACCCACTGCCCAGATTAAATTTACCCAACGAGCAATTATCGCTCCCTACCGAGACGGCACTTCCTTCCAATTTCGCATCGTCAACGAGCGCAAGAACCAGATCCTTGAACTTGAAGTTCGAATTATCCTTGCGCGCACAGAGCGTAGAGACGGCATCGGAAGAAGGAAGTTTTACGAATTAGAACTAGAACGAAAACAAGTCGTCTTTTTCCCGCTCCACTGGACCATTGTGCACCCCATTACCAAATCCAGCCCCCTCTACGGAGTTGACGCGGCGGAGCTGCGAGAATCTGATGCGGAATTTATGGTCCTGCTCACGGGCACGGATGATACCTTTTCCCAAACGGTACACACCTGGACCTCATACAAGAGTGAAGAGATAGTCTGGGGTGCTCGCTTTGAGGACATTCTTCGTGCCGCTGAAGAGGGAGGCATAGAGATCGACTTGGATCGTCTCGACGATATTACAGAGGTTTCTCTGGAAACCAATTAAGACCAAGCTTGCTCTCAGGCACCCCTTCATGAGACTCCCTTGAGCATGAAACTTCGCCCTTGGAAAACAATTAGCTCAAAGTATCTCTCGCAAAGTCCCTGGATCTCTCTCCGCTCGGAGAGCTGCGAAACAGCCGACGGGCACAGTATTGACCCCTACTTTGTCGTGGAAATGCCGGACTGGGTGCATATTGTCGCCCTGACCGACTCAGGAGAAGTGCTGACCACTCGTCAGTATCGACATGCCTTAGGTAAAGTGTGCTGGGAGATTCCATGCGGAGAAATTGATGCAGCAGATACCTCACCTGAAGCCGCTGCAAAAAGAGAGCTGTTGGAGGAAACCGGCTACCGCTCCGATGACTGGCGAAATCTTGGCGAGATGTTTCCCAACCCTGCACGGCAGACCAACAAGTATCATACCTTCCTTGCACTAGGCGCAAAGAAAGTTGCAGAGCCGAATTTAGATCTCGCTGAGGAAATGTGTCACGAAACGCACTCCATTGAACAACTACTCACCGCCATTGCTTCCGGTGAATTTAATCAGGGAATTCATATTGCAAGTCTGCTCCAAGCCTTCATGGCCTTAGGAATTGTTTCACGCTCTGAGCCTGAGTAAGCTGTACTTTTGAATACGCTTAAATCTGAATAATTTAGCTAATTGTGTTCTTTTCTAGCCCAATTCTTTTCGTTCCAGGAGCTTGCACCAGTGCAGAAAAGCTGCAATGCTTTTGTGGTGTTAGGCGCGATGTATACAATATTGCAGCTCGGGAAAAGCTCGTAGTTCGCTTTCGGTTCTACTGCAAGCAATAGATCGCAATCGCCTACTTGCAAACGTTTGCTTTACATTTTTCGGACCCCACGTCTCATGAGTTTCTTCACCTCTACTATCGGACGAAAGTTCATCATGGCACTCACCGGAATTTGTCTGATGGGATTTGTCTTGGCGCACCTCATTGGAAACTTTCAGGTGTTCCTCGGACAGGATGCCTTTAATGCCTACGCGGCTTTCTTAAAATCCATTCCCGGTCCCCTGTGGGCAGCAAGATTGGGCCTGCTCTTTGTCTTTATCCTGCATCTTGCAACGGCCTTGAGTTTGCAAAAGACAAATCGCAGCGCCAGAAAAGAGCGCTACAAAAAACCAGCAACCGTGCAAGCCACCCCCTCTTCGCTCTACATGATGGAAACAGGGATTGTGATACTTCTCTTCGTGCTTTTTCACCTCGCTCATTTTACCTTCGGCTTCATTCAACCTGAATACTTCCATTTAATGGACGCAAAAGGGCGACATGACGTGTATTCGATATTGGTTCATGGCTTTCAAAATGCGGCCTTTTCCGGTGCATATCTCTTTTGCCTACTTGTGCTTGCGGTGCACTTGCATCACGCTTTTCAAAGTGTGGTGCAAACTCTCGGACTGAACCATCCGGTCTACACTCCGGCATTGAGAAAAATCGGTGCCGCGTTCGCCATCTTCGTATTCCTTGGCTACGGCTCCATACCGCTTGCAGTTTTAGGCGGTGTACTAAAACTTCCTTTTGCTTCTTAGGATAGGACGGAACACTTATGACGCTTGACTCTAGAATTCCCGAAGGTCCCCTCGCCGATAAATGGACAAACCACAAGTTCAACATGAAGCTTGTGAATCCATCGAATAAGCGAAAGGAAACCGTCATCGTTGTCGGCACCGGTCTTGCTGGAGGCTCGGCATCTGCAACACTCGCTGAGCTTGGCTACAAGGTAAAAACCTTCTGCTTTCATGACTCACCTCGGCGAGCGCACAGTATTGCCGCGCAAGGTGGAATTAATGCTGCTAAGAATTATCAAAACGACGGTGATAGCGTTTTTCGCCTCTTCTACGACACCATCAAAGGCGGAGATTTTCGTTCGCGAGAGGCAAACGTTCATCGTTTAGCTGAAGTGAGCGTGAACATCATCGACCAATGCGTTGCCCAAGGAGTTCCCTTTGCGCGCGAATATGGCGGCCACTTAGCGAATAGATCCTTTGGTGGAGCACAGGTTTCTAGAACTTTCTATGCACGAGGCCAAACCGGGCAACAACTTCTCCTTGGTGCCTATTCCGCACTCAGTCGACAGATTGAGTTGGGAAACGTGGAGATGCACACCTACACTGAGCTAAAAGACATCGTGGTGACTGAGGGACGAGCCGCAGGGATTGTGACGAGGAACTTACTGACTGGTGAGATTAGCACACACTCTGGTAACGCGGTCGTGCTTGCCACGGGCGGGTACTCACCGGTGTTCTACCTCTCAACGAACGCCAAAGGCTGTAACGTCACCGCAACCTACCGAGCGCATAAGCGCGGCGCATACTTTGCAAACCCCTGCTACACTCAAATTCACCCAACGAGTATTCCGCCAGGCGGTGAGCATCAGGCCAAGTTAACCTTGATGTCTGAGTCCTTGAGAAATGATGGCCGCATTTGGGTGCCCAAAAAACAGAATGACTCTCGCGCAGCGAATAATATTCCTGAGAGCGAGCGTGATTATTATTTGGAGAGAAAGTATCCGAGTTTTGGTAACCTCGCCCCGCGTGACATCGCCTCCCGAAGTGCGAAAGAGGCTTGTGATGCAGGCTACGGCGTAGGCCCTACCGGAAAAGGAGTCTATCTCGATTTCAAGGATGCAATCTCAAGACTCGGCGAAGACACTATCCGCGCCCGCTACGGTAACCTCTTTGATATGTATGCAAAGATTACTGGAGAGAACCCATACCAAGTCCCCATGCGTATCTACCCTGCACCGCATTACACCATGGGCGGATTATGGGTTGATTACAACTTAATGAGCAATCTACCCGGATTGTTTGTCATCGGTGAGGCGAATTTTTCTGACCACGGTGCAAACCGCCTTGGTGCAAGTGCGCTGATGCAAGGCTTAGCAGATGGTTACTTCGTGCTGCCGTACACAATCGGCGATTACTTCGCTCGAGAACGCCCGGACATGCTTGATCCAGAGAGTGCTGCGTTTAGTGAGACGAAACAGGAAGCTACGGATAAAATCTCTCAGCTCCTCTCAGTAAATGGTTCCCGTTCAGCAGACTCTTTCCATCGCGATCTAGGAAAGATTATGTGGGAGAATTGCGGGATGGCGCGAAACGACAAAGGCCTGCGTTCAGCGATTGAACAGATTGCAGAACTTCGCGAGGATTTTTGGAGTAACGTGAAAGTTACCGGTAGTGATGAAGACTTTAACGTTTCTTTAGAACGCGCGGAGAGGGTCGCAGACTTTCTCGAATTTGGTCAATTGATGTGCTTTGACGCGCTCACCCGTACTGAATCCTGCGGAGGGCATTTTCGCGAAGAGTCTCAGACCGAAGAGGGGGAAGCGGTGCGCAAAGATGATGAGTTCACCTACGTCAGTGCCTGGGAGTATCAGGGTGTGGGCAATGAACCAAAGCTGCACAAGGAAAATCTTGAATTCGAAAATGTTGAACTTGCCGTAAGGAGCTACAAATAATGGACTTCACCTTACACGTTTGGCGGCAAAAGAGTCGGAATCACCCTGGACGCTTAGTCACCTACCGAGCAACAGACATTACTTCCTCAATGTCATTTTTTGAGATGATGGATAAGCTCAATGTCGAGCTAGAGGAGAAAGGCGAAGAGCCAATTGCCATGGCGTATGACTGCCTTGAAGGTATTTGTGGTACTTGCTCCTTGACCATCAATGGTGTTCCCCACGGACCAGAGCGCGGGACCACGACATGTCAGCTCCACATGCGGAGCTTTCAAGATGGTGATCATATTACAATCGAACCCTTCCGTTCGTCTGCGTTTACCGTAATTAAAGACCTCTGCGTTGACCGCACTGCCTTTGATAAAATCATCCAAGCCGGTGGCTACATCTCAGTCAATACCGGTGGTGCTCCTGATGCAAATGCGGTTCCGATTTCTCGTGAACATGCAGACAATGCAATGGATGCTGCAGAATGCATCGGTTGCGGTGCTTGTGTAGCCTCCTGCAAGAACGGATCAGCAATGCTCTTTACCGCAGCAAAAATCGCTCACTTGGGAGAGCTGCCTCAAGGTCAGCCGGAACGACAGCGACGAGTGCTGAACATGGTGCAGACAATGGATGAGCAGGGATTTGGTGCCTGCACAAACCAGTATGAGTGTGAAGCGGTTTGTCCGAAAGGAATTAGCGTTAAACATATCGCACGCATGAACAGAGAGTATGCGAAAGCTTCTTTAGTGAGCGGGAAAAATCTAAGCTAGATTTGCGTGTCTTGCCGCATTGCCTGGGGAATTTTGGCCTGGGTGAAAGTGAAAAAACATTAAGAACAAGCGGGCACCGAAGAGTTTCGATGCCCGCTTGTTAACCCATGACGTCTCGGACTAGCTTTTGGCGGCAGCCAGGAACTCGTCCGGGATCTCTTCGTCGCGCTTGTAGACGACCATGCCGCGGGGATCGTTCTTCTCGCCGGCGAAGAGGTTGCCCTCATCGTCAACGACAATCAAGAACATCTCGTCGTCCGCGTCGAAGGCGAAGGTGCGCACCGAGGTGCCCGCCTTGTCCTCCTGCTCCGGGCTGTCCTTCAAGAGGTAGCCCAGGTCACTGACGTTCAGCTTCTCGAAGGTCCAGTAGCCGCCGGTCTTGACCGCCGAGCCATCCGGATTCTGCGAGTAGCAATCAACCGACGCCGTCCCGGGGTGGTGCGTGACACCATCCACAGTCAACGGGCTATCGTTTGTCGAGCGCGGCACCTTAATCCAACGTCTCATCCTACATCCTCCTCCCTGCGTCAGCAGGAAAAAACCAAAGCTCGTAGTTTCATGATAGGTGAAGTTCGAGCAATCACTTACACCCCAGACTCAAGAGCCTGTCTCTTGAGTCTGGGAGTAATTCCCCTCTGCGCGTATTGAATTGAAAGAGAACAGAATGATTTGTGAGAATACAGGAGTTTAGCACTGCTGTAGAGCAATAACCGCAGGTTTATGTTGTTAATTATTGGCAACAGCGGTCTTCTCGTGCTCAATACTTTTAATGCCCTAAAATTAAAGAGATTATTCTCTGAGACTTGAACAAGCTCCTCACTCAATTGAAGATCTGCCGCCGCCTGATTTCCCGCAGCAGTCTAATGCTTAAATATTTCAAGCGCTTAAGTCGACTAAACTACCAGCAAAATACGCTGAACTATGAGTACTGAAACGCCACATTCTTCAGGACCGGAGATCCTCCCCGAAGGCTTCGTCGTCGCTGGTCGTTACCGGATACGTTCCCTATTGGGAAAAGGAGGAATGGGCTGCGTCTACCGAGCGGCAGATGCGGTACTTGGAGATGAAGAGATCGCCATTAAGATCCTTCACCCTGACTTCATTCACGATGAAGAACTGATGCAGCGCTTCTTGCGCGAAGTGCAGTTGATGCGACGGGTCAGTCATCAAAACGTAGTGCGAACCTATGATGTAGGCTCCGACGGAAACCTTGCCTACTTCACCATGGAGTATGTGCCGGGACAGTCTTTGGAGCCGCTCATCCGAGACCAGGCAATTCCTCGTTCTCAAGTAGCAAGCCTCGTGGTTCAAATCGCCGATGCACTAGAAGCAATCCACCAAGCCGGCATCGTGCACAGAGATCTGAAACCGGGCAATGTCCTGCTTTTAAACGATGGAACCGTGCGCATCACTGACTTTGGAGTAGCCCGTCCAGAAGTTTCTGAGATGACGGCGCACAACGAAATTCTTGGTTCGGTATGCTACATCGCTCCTGAAATTTGGCTCGGCAAAGATCCTGGACCTTCGGTTGACCTTTACAGTCTCGGTATCATTCTCTACGAAATCGCCACAGGCGATGTGCCTTTTGATGGAGGCTCTCCGCCTGAATTAATGCGCCTTCATCTTGATCGCCTTCCAACACCACCAAAAGAAATTAACTCCGCAACGCCTCCTTGGCTGAACTCGGTGATTATGCGTTTATTGGAGAAAGATCCCAAAGACCGATTCTTAACGGCGAAAGAACTCTCAACTCATGTCAGCTTACATCTTGAAGATGGCTCTACTCGCAAAGAAAATGCCCGGCAAGATGCATCTAGTTTTCTTGACTCACTAGAGCAGAAGTCTCAAGTGCTTGAGAGCGTCAGCCCAAGTGTGCAAAAGGCTCCTGCCAGCGCTCCAACGCGCGCAGCAAAGAAACGAAAACCTCAAGGGAGCTTACCAAGAAACGCGAGAAACGTAGCGAGTAGTCAAAACTCCTTACGACTTCGCGCACTTCAAATTGGGCGAGCCGTCTTTTTCTCTCTTGTCTTACTTGGTGCCTGGTCGCTCTTTGGGCAATTACTAGGCGTTCTGTTTGCAACACCTGGTATTCTCCGTTCAGTCGTGGCGGCGGGCTTCTTAATCTTTGGCTTGAGCATCCTTTGTTTCGTCCTCACGCTTTCTTGTAAGGCCTGGAAACTGCTGCTGCGGAATACGCTTCTTGGTGCGCTGTTTTCAAGTGCGATGTTTGGCCTGTTTACCACACTGGCTTATTTTTCAGCTCCGATTGCCGAAGTAGAGTCGGCAACTCGTATTTCCTACTCACTTGCACGAGCAAGCGAACAACTGCTTAGCCTTACTACTCTGCAAGCGGTCGTTGCCCTTGCAGAAGACCCGGCATCAAGCGCGCGATTGCTTCCGCTGACTTCAGTCGGAGTAAGCCTAGTAGCCAGCATGCTCTTACTTGTATTTCTCGGATTTTTACTCAACTCAATTTTACGAAATCAATCACGAGCTTCTCTAAAAGCCTCGCTTCTTTCGATGGCAGCAGTTGCTCTGCTGCTTATTGTGGAGAGTCTATTTATTGAAGCGAGCGCAGCGGAGAGCTTTCTTTCGTTTGGAATTGTTGCTACCGCCCTACCGGGCAGCGCCTTGCTTGTGGGCGCAATCCACTGGATGCTGATTTTTGTCGTGGCGATATTGCTTTCGACGAGGAAGGTTCGGGGCAAGCGCTAGAACAACTAGCTTGTCATATTAAGCCAGAGCAGCATTCCCATATTGATGAACAACATCAATATCACTGCACCAAAGAAGATATTTTCTTGCACTCTCCAGCGCGCTGTTTGTTCCTTGAGATAAAGGCGTAGTTCCTCAACTTGCACGTCAAAGTCATCGTAAGGAGAGAGGGTGCTTTGCTCTTTTATTGAGTCTAGTTGCTTGCGGATACTTTGCAGTTTGTCATCCTGCCTGCTTTCCATGCGCTGCACATAACTACCAAGCTCGCTGAGCTTTTCATCCAGCGCGTCAACAGAGCCAGTCATTTGCTGATTAAACTCAGTATCGACTGGAGATTGCTCGCTTGATGCGGAACTATCCGAGATGAGTTTTGTTAAAGACTCCGTCGTCTCCTTTAAACTCACTTCGAGTTTACGCACTTCATCACCAAGCGCGCTACGCATGTCATCCATGGGAAATGCTGCTGCTGCTTGCGGCGCACTTGCCGCAGGTTGAGCGTTTAATGCGAGGAGAATTTGTTCGAGCTTGGCGTAGAGCCAGGCCGCAAATGGATAGAGGTCTTCTTTTCTCTCTACTTGGTCTGGTGTGACAAAGAGTCCGTAATCGAGCACTTCGCGCACATAGGCAATTTGTTTCGAAAGACTATCGAGCTGGCCTAGTTCTTCGTTTTGATTTTGCGCAAGCTGGGCAATGTCCCCGCCTACTGCCTTGATTAGCTCCGAAGCATAGCGAAGCTCCGCTGCTGCTTGTGGTGATTGTGCAGCAACTCCTTCTGGTGGAACGGGCATTTGGGGGTTTTGATTTTGATTCATTTCAGGCTTTCCTCCTCAAACCGCGAGGTAGAGCGTATTAATCTAAAGATATTTTCCTCTTAAGCGCTTTGCTCTAAGGCTTCAGAATAGGCTTAGAGTCTTTGATTAAGACTCAGTCA
Organism: uncultured Bdellovibrionales bacterium; assembly: GCA_964351345.1. Lineage (GTDB taxonomy): Bacteria > Bdellovibrionota_C > UBA2361 > SZUA-149 > SZUA-149 > SZUA-149. The sequence goes on from CAYGNZ010000081.1 coordinate 10,670, forward strand.
GCTTGCCAATGGTCGCAGATATTTTTGGCTAAACATGGGGGATTTTTGCTGAGTTTTAGGCATTTTTTCGGCTAGAACTAGCGAAAGCTAGGCTAATTTTGAGCAAACACAGAGGCTTAGCGCATTTTGCTGCCGGCTCGGAAGTAAAGCACTGCTGAGGCTGAAAAGGACTTAGCGCGAGGTGTTGTTTGCAAATGGGGAATAGTTCTTCAGGCTTGGCTCGAAATCGACCGCGACAAAGTAACCGAGGAACAACACACAACTA
>CAYGNZ010000082.1:0-10897 GCA_964351345.1 uncultured Bdellovibrionales bacterium
GATATCGCTGAGCGGACTGCGGTCAAACTCTTGGATGCCTTGCCTGAGATAGCCCGCGAACTTCGCATCGCTCACTCATGGCATTGTTTCCGAACGTATACCGAAGATCAGCTACCGATTATCGGTCAGGACCCCGATTGCTCCGGTCTTTATTGGTTTGCCGCGTTTGGTGGTTTTGGAATGTCCACAAGCTTTGCGGCAGCGGCTGACCTCGCTGCAATACTGTGCGGAGAGACACTGAGTGTGCCTCAGGAGTTTCTCCCCTCACGCTGCCGAGCTTCCCACGCCAACGCCCTGCGTCAAGTCGTGTAATTCTGCTCTAGACTTCTTCTTGGAATTGTAAATACGAACCGAGGTGTGCAAGCAGTCGCGCTCGCGAGTATCCTAGTCCCAGATATGCCACGTAGGCATCGGGGCGAACTGCGACACAGAAAGGAGCCTGTAGCCCAAACGTCGAAACGAAATCATTGCTAGTGTCGACAAGATCGGCATGAGGATTACCAGAGCCATCATTCCCCTCAACAAGATACGCCCGAAGCAGACCTCGAAACGCTCTCTCGGTTGCTTCCTTCACCTCGCGATACTTATCCGCATTCCCGAACAAAAAGAGCAAATGCTCTGGACCTTGGAACAAGCTGTAGAGATCAAGCAGCTCACCATTTGAAGCGCGAAGCGTAAGGTTTGGCAAGACAGACCCCGGTCGTAAACCTTTCCCGCTGACACCTTCTCCAACATAATTTAACAGACTGGAGTCGTACGTGCCTTTTGCAGAAAAAATGTTTTCCTCAAAGCGCCGCCTCATAAAGCCCAGTTTGAAAATGAAAGGAAGGAAAGTATTTCTTAGTTTTGCGAGCTTCGGATTACTTGTCGTCAAGGCCAGCTCCACGCCTCGCTTTGTATCGAGATGCTTCTGGTTCACGCCTCGCCGTTCGGTAGAGAATGAATCAAGTAAAATATGTTCGATTCCCGTTCCCTTGCTCACCAGCGCAAGTTTCCAAGCAAGATTTCTTGCATCTTCAATCCCCGCACTCGTCTCATCCAGATGCCAACGACTGGAATTACAGGCCGCAGAACCGATAAACAGCACTTTCCCTAATCGATAGTCGTCTAAGTTACGTTCCAAAAACGAATAGGTGCCGAGGGAAATGAACTGTAATACGTCCTGCTCTTTTGCCACACGCTGTCGAATGAGTTGGCGAATTTCGGCTTTGAGATCAGGTGTTTCCGTCTGCCCTTGTTCCGGCTCTTCCGCAGTTTCTTGATCAACGGGGCTCGCGGCGACATTGGCTCGGATAAATACATTCTCGCCGCCTGTAGAGAGAGAAAAAAGCGGGCCATTTTCATTCAAATAAAGGTTGGCCTGATCCTGCGGCATTGGAGTCTTCAGTCGCAAATCCGCGTAACTCCATGCAGTTGGCTCTTCAGCAGTCTCGCTCTCAAGTCCTAGGTAGGCACGAAGCGACTCTCCGTCTTGATCACATGCCAATACCCAGGTGGTATGAAATTCAATTTTTTCCGATTCTTCGACCTCATCATATTCGGGGTCGACTTCCTCCTCCGACTGCTTTTGCAGCAGCACCGAAACCGAATTCGCTCCTTGAATTAAGTCGAGCACTTCTGTGCTCCATTCCACTTCCACCCCACGCCGCTGAAGCTCCTCGCGAAGTCGCCCTTCGACAAGTGCACGCGGCGCAGTACGCACTGCTTGACTCTCTTGAAATGGAAGCTGCACCACGGAGCTTTGAGAAAGGTGCATCGAAACGCCCCGAATCAGGTGACTGCTTTCGAGAATAATTTCTGCCAAGCCCATCTGCTCGAGAGAGTCTTGCGCTTGTGGAGAGAATACTAGCGGCTCTCCTGATTCTTCGGGGCCTTCCCTCTTGTCAATTACCCGAACCTCAACACCGTGACGACGAAGCTCACAGGCAAGTGTTAGTCCGATTGCACCTGCACCTACGAGCAGTATTTGAGTCATTTGTTCTCCGAAGAATCGAGGCCGCAAAGTATTGTTTCTACCACTAGTCTTTCGGGCAAAGTAAGAATTTTCTGAATACGACCATTGATCGATCGCTCGCTGCGATGCGAATCATCTCTGCCGACGTAGCCCACCCCATAATCTGGACGACGACAAAAAACCTCTTAACCTAGGGATTTTTCTCTCTGTCCTGCCGCGTGTAAGAGGTAACAATCAGCAATCCACGAAATTTTGATCGCAGCCAAAGATATTTCTTAATGCTAGACCCCTTCCCCCTCGCTACTCTAGTGCCCAGCACTGCATGTACACCAATGATTTGCGGGGAGAGCTACGTATGAACCGTCCAACTCTACTTCAGCTGTTCTTAATCGGTCTGAGTTTGATTTCGCTTCCTGTTGCTTCAGAAGCGCAAGATCTTAGCAATTTGAGTATTGCGGAACTACTCGAGATCGACGTGACTTCAGTATCAAAGAAAGAGCAAAAACTCTCCGAGGCTGCCGCCGCCGTTCATGTGATCACACAGGAAGACATTCGTCGCTCTGGAGTGACCGCCGTACCAGAACTGTTTCGCGGCGTGCCGGGTATGGAAGTGGCACGCATCGATAGCAATCGATGGGCTGTTGCCGTGCGCGGATTCAACGATCAGTTCTCTACCAACCTTTTAGTACTGATGGACGGACGGACGCTCTACACTCCCTTGTTCTCTGGCGTGTTATGGGATGCTCGCGATACCTTACTCGAAGACATTGAACAGATAGAGATTATTCGCGGCCCCGGAGCAACGCTTTGGGGAGCAAACGCAGTGAACGGCGTAATTAATATCATCACAAAAAATGCAATTGATACCAATGGTCTCTACCTTGAAGGTGGCGGTGGAAAAGAAGAGAATGGATTTGCTGCCTTACGTTACGGCACTTCTCTCGGCGAAGACACTGACGCAAGAGCCTACTTCAAGTGGAACAATCGCGATGACAACACCGCACCGCTGACCGGAGATCCAGGCGATGCTTGGCAAAGTTTTCGCGGCGGTTTTCGAATAGATTCCTTCGTGGGCGATGCAGATACGGTAACGCTCCAGGGGGACCTTTATCAGCTCTCTGAAGACCGGGTCTACTTGCTTGACCCCTCACTCGATCCATTCCTACCCGAACTCCCGGGTTCCGTTGATCATGACGGTGGCAATGTGCAAGTCCGTTGGGTTAGGCGTTTTGAGGAGGAGTCGAACTTTCAGCTTCAGATGTATTACGACTTTGAAGATCGGGACGATGGTTATCTCTCCCATGAAAGAGACACCTTTGATGTCGATGCTCAATTTCGTTTTCAACCAATTGAGCGACACGACGTGCTTGTAGGCGCAGGCTACCGCTTTAACACGGATTCGGTGAACAACAACCGTATCATTTCTTTTGAACCAGAAAGCGAAAACTTGGATCTCTACACCGCGTTTATCCAAGACGACATCACGCTCATTGAGGACCATCTTCATGTCATCCTTGGCTCGAAGTTCGAACAGAATTTTTACACAGATTTCGAATTCATGCCGAACGCCCGAGTGGTCTACACTCCCGAAGACGGGCATACCATTTGGGGCGCAATCTCACGCGCCGTTCGAACACCTTCTCGCGGTGAAGAGGACTCAATATTTTTAGCGCAGGTTCTTCCTCCTGGATTTGATCCAAGAAATCCCTTGGCAACAATTGTTGAAGCGCGAGGCACCTCGGCAGATAGCCTCGAGTTAATTGCCTACGAAGCCGGCTACCGTGGACAACTTGCGGAAACACTCAGTATCGACCTTGCGACGTATTTTTTCTCCTACAAGAATCTATTTACCCTTGAACCGGGAACACCAACAATAGACGGTAGCGTAATGCCTCCCGTGCTTGTTGCTCCAATTTTTATTAAGGCCGGTCTTGATGTTGAAAGTCACGGCGTGGAGGTTGCCTTAAAATGGGACCCGGTTGATTGGTGGAGACTACAAGGTTCAATGACCTACATCAGTCTTTCGACCTTTGGTGGTGCAACTGATAGTGGACCAGGAGGGGCAGGAGATTTTGGGTTCACCACTATTGACCAAGACAGTCCAGATTTTCAGTTCGCGCTGAGCTCTTATCTAGATCTTCCCGGCGATATTGAATTCGATGCACGCCTCAGACACGTGGAGGAAACCCGTCCTGCACCACAGTACGCCGAGCTTGATCTTCGTCTCGGTTGGAATCCAACGAACGACCTCACGCTCTCCATCGTGGGCACAAATCTGCTCGATAATGCACATCAAGAGTGGTTCGAGAATCAGTTTGGGCAACCGCTGGTAGAGATTGATCGTGCGGTCTATGCACGAGTAACGCTTAATCTTGGAAGCTAAGCCAGAGTGCATCCTGCGCCTCGACTCCGTCCCTCGCAGTTGAACGCTTGAAATGATTAACTATTTTTAACATTCACACGTGTTGCTGGGATTGCTAAAACTTGCCAAGGTCTCATCTTAAAGCTCGTCAATGACGATACTTTCGATCTGAAATAAGTGTTCGCCTCGTGCGTCTAATTTTATTCTACTTTCGGAAACACCTTTTGATGCCTGTTTTCTTCGCTCGCGTCCCTCTCTTTGTTCTGCGACACCTCTATCTGGTCGGTCTTCTCTTTGCGCTCGTCCTCGCCCCGGTTGATGTGTCCTTGGCGCAGATCGATGTGAAATTTCCAGACGGCACGAAGTACGTCAAAACTAAAATCGTCAGTAGAATTCCTTCGACAACTCCAGGGAGTGCCACGTCTGCTACAATCCGAGAGTTGGAAATTGGCGTTCATTTCTCAATTGAGCCGGGATGGCACATTTACTGGAAGAATCCTGGAGAGGCGGCAACTGCTACTCGTATCGAGTGGTCTTTTCCAGACAAACGAGTCGCAGATAAAGTTGATAGTTCTCTACAATGGCCAACCCCGTATCGATTTGTTGAGCGCGGGGATATCATCACCTTTGGCTATCAAGATGAGGTGTTGATCTCTCGCAAACTCCAGTTTCAACAAGACATCCGTCTAGACGCTGGAGAGCAAGTGCCAGTTGAAGCTGAAGTTTCTTGGCTGGTCTGCAAAGACATTTGCGTTCCCGGTCGGGTTACGCTCAGCCACACAATCGATCTCACGAGCAAGTTGCAAGCTCCGCAGTCGCAGAAACTGTTCGAGAAATTTCGCTGGCAAATTCCTGAACCCTCAGATTCAGATCAGCTTCTTCCGGGACTTGCCGCTCCGCATCAACTTAGTCTAAATCGTGCCCAAGTTTCTGCAGGAGATGATTTCGTCGCCACGATACTTTTACCCGGCTTCAGCGTTTCTTCGAGCGAACAAGCAGGCAATTTGCTGCAATTGTTTCCCCATAACTCGGACACCTTCAGCTTTCAACGACCCTATGTCGCCCGCTTGGCTGAAGCGGCTGGAGACCCTGGAGGTGTGCTAATCAATATTCCCGTCTCTACTGCGAGTGACGCAGGAGAGGGCGTCAAAACGATTTCCTTCACCCTTGCGCTAGAAACGCCGTCAAACGCGAGAGTTTCAATGCGAACGGTTCGTGGTTCGGTGGAAGTACGTTCGAATGCCTCGAAGCAGACTCGCACGCATGACCTCGAAGATTATGCCTTAGACTTTGTTCCATTGCAGTACCGAACGGCAAGCCACACCGAGGCTCCCGCAAGCCCCCAAGCGCTCACGGTCGATATGCAACTCAGCCCGATGACGCTGTTAATGGCTGTTCTCTCTGCCTTCGTAGGCGGACTACTTCTAAACTTAATGCCCTGCGTCTTGCCAATCCTCTCGCTCAAAGTAATGGGATGTATTTCGGCCTGTGATAAAGACATTAAAGAATCACGACGTGCAGCGCTGTCCTACTCTGCAGGAATTATCGCCAGCTTTCTAAGCTTGGCAGCCTGCATCGTCTTACTAAAATCGATGGGCATTTCTGTGGGATGGGGATTCCAATTTCAGCATCCGGAATTTGTAGCAGCGCTTGCGTTTATTGTTTTCTTTCTCGCGCTTGGTTTTTTTGATTACTACTCCGTGCAGCTCCCGGGAATGCAATCAGCAAATAAGATTGTGGGAAATCTTCATCCCTCCAGCGCCAAGCATTTCTTTGATGGGGTGCTGGCAACCGCACTCTCAACTCCTTGCACCGCACCATTTCTTGGCTCTGCCTTACTAGTCGCTTTCAGTCAACCTGCCTCTATTACCTTTTTGCTGTTCTTCTTTGTTGGAGTTGGGCTTGCGCTTCCCTACGCGATTTTCACTACCAGTCCGAAGCTTCTTTGTTACTTGCCACGGCCGGGAGAGTGGATGTGTCGAGTTCGTCAAGTAATGGGCTTTATTTTGCTGGCAACAGTACTTTGGCTGTTATTCGTACTGCATCAGCTTACTGCCGAGGGAGTGCTCTGGGCTCTCGCTGGAATGCTCACAATTTTCTTTACCTTCTGGCTTTATGAATGGGCGAGCACCTTTGGCGCATCGACATATAGAGTCACGATAAAATGCGCCGCGCTGCTCCTTTGTCTTTTCGCCCTTGTTCGCTTTTATCCAGGCATCACCGCTCCCTCTCGCACGACTACCGATACTCAGCACTCATCTGGTTTAATCGATTGGCAGGCATACTCAGAGAGCACCATCCGCGAGGCGCAAAAGGCGGGGCAGGCAGTATTTATCGATTTCACAGCCGATTGGTGCGTTACCTGCAAAGCAAATGAGTTCCTGGTAATCGAAACAGCCTCAGTGTCGAAATCGCTAAAAGAACAAGGAATTCTTGCGGTAAAAGCCGACTGGACGAGTGGGGATCCAGAAATTACCGAAGCGATCAAGCGCTATGGGGGCGAAGGAGTGCCTCTCTACGTGCTGCTTCCAGGGGACAGTTCCTCAGCCCCGACCGTTTTCCCCAGCCTCCTTACGGCTTCTCGCTTGATTAATGCCTTCGAGCAAGTAAGTATTACCCGGAAATAGTTTCCCTCAATTACCGCTTTAGGTTTTCTTTTTTAGCTTTGTGCGCGAGAGCACATTTTCTGCACTCCATCCCAGATAAGGAATACCTCATGAACTCAAAAGAACTTTGGCAAAGATACTGCACCTACCATCGTAGCTATCCAGAACTTGGCTTTGCGCTCGATATCAGTCGTATCCGATTCTCAGAAACATTTCTCCTGGAGATGGAACCAAAGATCAACTCGGCCTTTGAAGACATGGCAAAACTTGAGGCTGGCGAAATTGCAAACCCGGACGAGGGCCGCATGGTGGGGCACTATTGGCTTCGGAAGCCCGAACTTGCACCTGACTCGGAAATTAAAACAGCGATAGAATCAACGAACAAAAAGATAACAACTTTTGCCGCAAAGGTTCACAGTGGCGAAATTTCGCCTGAGCGCCATGACAAATTTGAGCACGTACTCATCATCGGCATCGGCGGCTCTGCGCTTGGACCACAGCTGGTGTCTGAAGCATTGTGGCGAGACGACAACGCAATGAGTGTTCATTTTGTCGATAACACCGATCCCGACGGAATTGCCAAAATCCTCTCTCAACTCGGCGATGCGCTGGAGAAGACTCTGGCGATTGTTGTTTCTAAATCCGGAGGCACCGTCGAAACACGTAATGGGAGTTTGGAAGTTGCGCACGCGTTCAAACAGCGCGGGCTTGAGTATGGAAAACACGTGGTCGCCGTGACGTGCGAGGGTAGTAAACTTGACGCACAGTCGAAGGAAGAGAACTGGCTCGAACAAATCTATATGTGGGACTGGGTCGGAGGACGTACTTCCATTTTCGCTGCCGTAGGACTGCTCCCAGCAGCATTGCAAGGTCTTGACGTTGATGCCTTCCTTGAGGGAGCAAAGATGATGGACGAGATTACGCGCTCGCCTGATTCAAATAACAACCCTGCAGCACTTATGGCCTTGATGTGGTTTGCCGCTGGTGGTGGAAAAGGTCAAAAAGACATGGTGGTGCTTCCGTACAAAGATCGATTGATGCTTTTCAGTAAATACCTTCAACAGCTCGTGATGGAGTCATTGGGGAAGGAAAAAGACCTTGATGGTAAGACGGTCAATCAAGGACTGGCGGTGTATGGAAACAAAGGGTCTACCGACCAACACGCCTACGTTCAACAGCTGCGTGATGGGCTCAACAATTTCTTTGTTACCTTTGTTGAAGTTCTGAGCGATTACACTGCAGGCTCTGATAATGTCTCTCACTTAGAAGTAGAAGATGGTGTTACTTCTGGAGACTACCTCAACGGATTCTTTCAAGGCACTCGTCGGGCTCTCTACGAGGGTGGCCGGGATTCGATCACTATTAGTATTGACGCACTTGATGCAAAGAGTCTTGGTGCGCTTATCGCGCTTTATGATCGAACAGTGGGACTGTACGCTTCATTGATAAACGTAAACGCGTATCATCAACCGGGAGTAGAAGCTGGTAAGAAGGCCGCAACAAAAGTAATTGATTTGCAGAAGAAGCTCCTCTCAGACGATCGGCGAACCTGAGGTAGTTGAAACGGTATATAAGATTTTGGAACATCTTTCTGCGAATGCAGAACGCAAGATTCAGAAAAAAGGCGAAATACCTGCAGAGGCAAGTTTTCGTTACGTCGGCTAAGAGAAGAGGACAGGGATATGTTGAACAACAGGGTGTATACAAACTCAAAGAAACTTCGTGCAATTGTTGTATTTCTCGTGCTCCTTTCGAGCGTCGCTTCATTCACTGCCTGTAGTGGCAGTGGCTCAGACTCTGATGCCAACCTCACTGAAGCAGAAAACGATGTTCGCGTTGGTCGTCGCACTATTCGTTGTGCGGTACAAGAATTGGATGCAGACGCAGTCGCGGCGGTAAACGAATTCTTCGGCTCCTTGTCCACAATGAGACAACTTGGCAACCCACTCGTTGCTCGTAGTACGGCCTCGGTCAATGTGCCGGTGGTGGTTCATGTGCTCGCCTCAGGACCAGAGGAGAGCCAAGGTAATGTGAGTGACGTTGCAATTGCTGAACAGATGAATGTGCTTAATGCCGCTTTTGGGGGAACCTTTGGAGGTGCGGCAACGGCATTCCAATTCAGTCTCGTGGGAGTGACAAGAACTATCGACCCACAATTTTCAGTTCTCGAATTTGGCACGGCTACTGAACTTACCGTCAAGCAAGCGCTGCGCCAAGGCGATGCCGGGACTCTCAACATCTACATCGCGGAGTCAGACTCCGGCACACTTGGGTACGCAACCTTTCCATGGGACTTTCCCACTGCTCCCGTTCTCGACGGAGTGGTCGTGGTGTACCAAACGCTTCCGGGTGGAAGTTTCGCCCCCTATAACGAGGGTGACACCCTGGTGCATGAAGTTGGTCATTGGTTGGGACTTTTTCACTCATTCCAGGGAGCGTGCGGTAGTATCGGAGATGATATTGCAGATACTGGCCCAGAATTCTCTCCTGCCTTTGGCTGTCCTGTGGGGCGTGATTCCTGCGGTGGAGATAATACAAGTGACCCCGTGAACAACTACATGGATTACTCGGACGACTTCTGTTTGCTTGAGTTCACCCCAGGGCAAGCAGAGCGAATGGACATGTTTAGTGCAATCTTTAGAGGACTCTAGGATGTTTTAGGAGAGGCAAGGGACTGCCTCTCCTTCGCTCCACCGATAGGCTCCAGAATTATTCATGTTTTTCTGAAGCTGCGCGAATGTACCTCCTCGCTCTTGCACTCCGATACGATACTCCTTCATAGTGGGGCGCATGAATACGCGACGCTTTTCTGCGCTCTCAATTTGTTTGCTTTGCTACACGCTGCTCGTCATCCTCTGGGGTGCCTACGTTCGCATTACCGGCTCTGGAGCAGGTTGTGGTAGCCACTGGCCGCTTTGCAACGGAGAAATCGTTCCCCGTAGCGCTAGTGTTGAGACCTTAATTGAGTATTCACACAGAATTACAAGCGGACTCGCGTTTTTAGGCGCACTCGCACTATTCTACTTCAGCCGACGCCTGTTCACTCCAACGCAGCTCGTGTATCGAGCGAGCAAATGGGCAATGGTCTTTATGGTGCTTGAGGCCCTCGTGGGAGCGGCCCTTGTGCTCCTCGAACTGGTCGGAGAGAACACCTCGCTTGCTCGGGCAGTCGTGATTGGCCTTCACTTGATCAATAGTTTGCTGCTGAGTGGATCGCTTGCACTGACAAGTTGGTGGTCACTGCGTCCACAGGCACGCGTGGGAATGCGTTCTGTGAAAAAGCTTTGGCTCTATTTATTCTGCGGTGTGAGTCTTTTGCTTGTTGGTTCAAGCGGGGCCATTACCGCCCTCGGTGATACGCTATTTCCCGTGTCCTCACTGAGCGAGGGGGTATTTCAAGATCTGGATCCCTCTGCTCACTTCCTGCTTCGATTGCGGGTGTTTCATCCCCTTCTTGCGGTTCTTACCTCCTTAGTACTCATCGGTATGGCAACTGCGGTAGTCTTATCGGAGCGGTCTCAGCAACAGAAGAAGCTTGCAAGTGCGCTTGGTACCTTGGTGCTGCTACAGATCACGCTTGGATTTGCGAATTTGCTTCTCCTTGCACCGCTCGCGCTGCAATTAGGTCATTTGTTACTGGCGAATCTCGTGTGGGCAAGTTTTCTATTACTCGGCGCTGCAGAGTTCGAACTTCCGCCAGCCTACGATGAATTGAGTCGATTCAAAGAAACGGCAACTCCCCAATTGCGGCAAGCAAATACGTAGTTCGATTGTTGCTTTGACTTCTCTAGGCGTTACTTACGGCCCGTGAATACGACCCCAAGCCTAGGGCATCGATAATAGGACGAGTTTGCAGCGATTTGTTTAGGGTATAAATGTGCAAGCCTGGTGCGCCTCCGGCAAGCAAAGCAGCACTTTGCTTTACCGCATAATCGATACCAAACTGCGTAACTCCGTCTTGATCCCCATCAAGTT
>CAYGNZ010000083.1:0-10887 GCA_964351345.1 uncultured Bdellovibrionales bacterium
GCCGAACTAGCGAACGTGGTGAAACTCGCTCATCAACGCAATGGTGCGCTAGTGATTCCCGCGTTTGCTATCGGACGTACACAAAATATCTTGTACTATTTGGCGAAGCTTGAGCGAAGCGGCGAGATTCCGGCTTTGCCGGTATTCATCGACAGCCCGATGGCAGTGGATGCAACAAAAATTTATCGCCAGTTTCGACATGACTACGATGAAGAAGCAAGCGCATTACTTGAAAAAGGTCATCGACCGTTGGGCACAGAAAAAACTGTCTTTTGTCGTTCAAGAGATGAGTCCAAACTGCTTAATAAACTAAAAGGCGCACGTATTATTATTTCAGCCAGCGGCATGGTCAACGGGGGTAGGATTCTTCATCACATGCGCCACTTACTCCCGCGCGACGACACTACCGTCCTCTTCGTTGGGTATCAGGCCGAAGGAACTCGTGGTCGAACAATACAGTCTGGAGAAGAGAGCGTGAAAATCTTCGGGGATTATATCCCGATTCGTGCTCGTGTGGAGACCATTTCTGGACTCTCCGCACATGGTGATCGAAGCGAACTACTACGCTGGCTACAGAGCTGTTCGGGGCAGCCAGATATTGTAAAGATCATCCACGGCGAACCAGATGCAAGTCGCGCATTCGCCAAATCAGTACATCAGGAGCTGTCCTGGAACGCGAGTTGTGCCGAGTACCTTGAGGAGATTGAGGTCTAGCGACGACGAAGTCGACTGCTTGCTTCTGGGTCGGTTTTTCTCTTCGTTTTCGAGCATTTGTCACGCTTTCTCTCGCAAAGATCATAACTCTGATACACCGCGGTTTAATAGGTCAATTCAGAGAAGCCTTATGCTCGGAAGGAAGAAATCGAGAAAGAAAACGGCTCCTGCGTCAGGAGACAGCACGCTTGATCGTGTTGCAATGCCTGCAACGCCGCAAACTATCGTAGTCCAAAGTGGCTCGTCTCAGCAGATTCAGACCTTGCCGCCACTACCCCCACAGGACGAACCCAGCGGTCGCGGATCGGCTGCGGTACGAGTTGAGGAACTCCAGCGTCTGATGAATCAAAACCCCCATCTACAGTCGCTGTACAATGGACAAATTGACATTCACCAATTAAGTGAGTTGGAGCTTCGGCGTCTTGAGGCACGCTTTCGCTCTCACATGGAAAGTGGAAAAGCTGATAAACCTCTCACCTCCGCTCCGCTCAATACACCACCGCCTCCACCAAAACTATCTCCCTCTGACCTTGGACCGAGCCTAGGGGCTGAAGGAGCACTCGCTCCGCAAGGCTTGATGTCCCCATCGGGTTTACTGATGTCCTATGGTTTCTTAGGACCGCAAGGTTTGCTTCGTCCCCGAAGCGATGCAGCTCGACCGGGAAGCCTCACACCAAAGCCGCAAGAAAATAAAAATCCTTCGCCATCACCAGCGCCGACCAACAAAATGCCACCGAGCGCTCCGCAAACAAACGCAGCTTCGCCTGAAACCACGGGAGACCATTTTCGCCCTGTGGATTCTGGAAACTCTGCGTTTCAAACCTCACGCGCACACCTTAGCCCCTTTGCTGAAGTCTTGGGGAAGTTTTTCACTCTGGTTGCCAGTCTCTTTGGCCTGGGACCAGAGGGATCTCAAATCTTACCAGGCTCTGGCGGGTCCTCAGGTCCCGTCATCACGCCGGGTTCCTCACAGAAAAAACACTAGCGAACTCATTCCGGCATCTCTCCTGCTTGTTTTACCACTCTTCCCCAGAATTCTACTCAGTTGAGCTCTTTACGCGAGAAGGCTAGAGTTACGCTCATCAGCAGATTTTTCTCCACAAGGTGTTCTAGTTTGAAAACAATACAAAAACTTTTGCTCGCTGCGTTTGCATGTTTCGTTTGCCTTGAAACACCACAACTTCTTACCGACTCCACGGCGGTCACCTCGTATCTTTCTAGCATTCTTTTTGAGGACAATTTTCACGAAGTCGTCGCAGATCGTTTCTATCGCTCGGCTCGAATGTCAAATCAAGATTTGCGAGAAACCATCCACGCGAAGGGAATTAAAACCGTGATAAATTTGTCTCGTGGCGGCGACACATCGGAAGGGGAAGAAATCAGCGAGCGAGATATCGTAGAAGCCGAAAATGCGAAGTATCTCGAAATTCCGCTTAACGGCAAACGTCTGCCGAGTCGCGATCGCTTACTCCCGCTTCTCTCAGCCTATGAAACTGCTCCTTTACCGATTTTGGTCCATTGCAGTAGCGGCACTCACCGCAGTGGTTTAGCATCAGCAATTTGGCTACTCGAACAGGAATCAGCGAGTCTCGCCTTCGCCGAGAAACAACTCTCTCCGCGATACGGCTTTTTTTATTTCGAACGTAAGCTGAAATCCTATTTCGAGGGGCGTGCAACAATCGACGAGTTGCTTTGGCAATACCAGCGCGCAGTTCACAGCCGTCAGGCTCGCTTTTCTTCTTGGGCCTTGGATGCCTTAGCGCCGTATGACGCCGACGATGAAATGCAGAATCAATGTAGCGTTGAAGAATTGGATCTTTTGCACAATGGAGAGCGCCTCTATCTACCTCTCTCCTTACACAAACAAGCGTCCCCGCCGAGCACCTTTGAACTCGCGATTTGTAGCGACGTATGGAGAAGAACTCAGAATACCACTGGCGCTCAGAGTTGATTCGGGGGCGACTACAACGCCCTTGTAGATGCTGCCTAAGTCTCAACGCATCTTTAAGATTTTCTTAAAGTAGTAAAGTGTGTATGAGTCGAGAAGAAGTTGTGATAAGACTGATGGTTGTAGAAACGAAACTACAGAACGAACGACATGAAACAGATTCCAACGATGGACGAGGTGATGACACCGTCACCAACGACAATTGAGTTTGATCGATCACTCACCGAGGCGGAGCAGACGCTAAGCGAGTGCGGCATCCGCCACCTCCCCGTAACCGCTGGAACTCGCTTTGTCGGCGTTATCAGTGACCGAGATCTTAAGCTCGCACGCTCGCTCGAAAGCACTCCGGAGCGAGAAATCCAAGTCGGCGATGTGTGCACAAAAGACGCATACATTGTTGAACCTACCGCACTCCTTGATCAGGTGATGAAAGAGATGGCACGAGGCCATTACGGCTGTGTGGTTGTTGCTACCTCTGGAGAGGTAAAGGGAATTTTCACGACAGTCGACGCATGTCGTGAATTTAGCGATTATTTAAGTAGTCAATCACGATTCTCCTAAGAGCGGTAATAAACTCGAGTTCCGAATCGTCTAATCCAATACCGAAAGCAAAACGTGGGAGCGATACACTATGTCGGACGATACGCCAAAGGGACCACCAGAGAATCTACAAGCGGTCGATCCTCTAGGAGAGATACGCAATTACGCGTTAGAACTCTACAACAATGCCGGCTCTCCTGAAGACAAGAGCTGGGAAGACTACTGGGAGGCCGCAGAGGAGACTATCCTAGGAAAAGGCAGAGAATCCGCAAGCGCCGAACACGCAAAGAAGTCACAGAATCAGGAGCCGCGCAGAATTCCTGAGGCCCTTGAAGAGACGATGAACACCACGGAAAACTCAACGCACAGAGTTCTTATTGCCTCCCTACGTCGTAATCTCAATGAACATGAATGTGTGTGCCTTGATCATATTCTGGGCAACCATTGTATAGTTTTTGAGAACGAGGAAGAGATAAAGCCGCTCACCCTAGAACAACGCGCGGAAGTGTTAGCCCTTCTCGCCGGGGAATATGACGCATCGTTTTTCGAATCAGTGGGGAATGACAACATTCTCACAATACCGCTTAAAGAAAAGATGGAGTACTGGAAAAAGCGTCTTGAACTGATTGCTGAAAACGATGAGCCACTGCAGTCTAACGATCGTAATACGATACAGCGACTTGCCGATGAAATAGCTGCCGAGCCGAGCGTGAGAGTATTACGGTTTGTCGCACCAGCTCCTACCCTTGCCTAAGCTTTCACATTAAGAATTTTTCCTCTCCGCATTTATGGATTCTAATAAAAAGAAAAAATTACTTCAGATTTTCTCTGAACTATACAAGAACCCAAAAAGCGAGTTGAAATTCAAAAACCAATATCAGTTACTGATAAGTGTCATGCTCTCTGCTCAATCAACTGATAAAAAAGTAAATGAAGTCACTCCTGAGTTGTTCCGACAATTCCCTCATTTTCGAGACTTAAAGGACGCACGCCGCAACGACATCGAAACGCTGATCCGTGAAGTAAACTACCACAAAACAAAGGCCAGGCACCTGATAGCAACTGCGCAGCGAGTATGCGAAAGCTATTCGGGACGAGTGCCTCGGACTCACGAAGAACTGACGAGTCTCCCCGGCGTAGGAAACAAGACTGCAAATGTCGTATTGTCAGAGTTGAAAATTAAACCTGCATTCCCAGTCGATACGCATGTGTTTCGCGTTTCGCGTCGCCTTGGACTTGCACGCGCGTCCTCTCGAGATAAGGTCGAAGTTGAACTTCGGGAAGCATTTGACCCCAGTGTTTGGAGAAATCTTCATCACTGGCTCATCTTTCACGGGCGACGAGTCTGTAAAGCCCAGCGCCCGCTTTGTGATCAATGCGCATTGGCAGGCATGTGCCCAAGCGCCGAATCACAATAATCCACCTCTTGCGCTACTCAGGCGCTTCGATTTTTTACTTCTAAACTGAAGCAGTACGCTCTCTGGGCCGGATACGATAGAGAAGTACCGTTGTGTCGAGTGAAATCACTCAAATTTTCAAGGAATCTCATGCCTTTAGCTGTAACCGTACGAGATACATCCCAAGGAAGCCGTCCTGCGACGGAGAGCAATCTCACCCCGGCGCGAAGCGACGTGCGGGCGGTGGAGCCGCTTAGAAACGAGTCCGATGAACAGACTGCGGATGAAGCGAAAGTCGAAATCGTGCGTAGAATTCGAGCTGAAGATGCAAGCCAATTGGCGCTTCGAACGGAGTTCGAAGACCAACGCCTTGAGGCCGAAACCAGACTTGCACTAAGTGTTGAGCGAGTGGAACTTGAGCAAGGCGTCGCCTCTCGTGACTTCCTAAACGATAAAGTTCCCGTAATCGTTTTTGGTAGCCTTCGAATTGACGTCGAAGCCTAGATGCCCTGAGCATCTCCCACTCTAGCGATAGGCGTGCTCTAGCTTCGCGAGTAACTTCTCGCCAAGAAAATCGCGCAAAGAATCCGGCTTCACCTGAGTAGTAATATCACCTGCAAACGCCTGAATCAGAAGCTCTAATGCTGCTTTTTTGTTTAATCCGCGAGATCGCAGGTAAAACATGGCATCGTCATCAAGCTGACCGATAGTTGCCCCGTGACTGCACTTCACATCATCGGCCCAAATTTTGAGCTGCGGCTTGGTATCGATACTCGCCTCATCCGAGAGCAGCAGGTTTTGGTTTGATTGGAAGGCATTCGTTTTTTGCGCATCTTCGCGAACGATAATAGTTCCACTAAAAACTCCGCGCGATTTATGCGCGTAGATTCCCTTGTACCATTCGTAACTCTCACAATGAGGTTTTGCATGGTCAATGACCGTGTGATTGTCCACATGCTGTTGATCAGTGAGCACACTCAAGCCGTTCATCGTCGTGTGGATGCCCTCGCCAAGTAGCGTAGGATTTACTTCGTTGCGAACAAGATTTCCGCCAAAAGAGAAAGAATTAGTGGCAAATGAACTACTTCGCTTTTGTACCACGTCCACGGAGGAGACATGAAAAGCCTCGCTGCCTTCAAACTGCAATCGGTAGTGATCAACGTTCGCATTCTCTTCGACAAGCGCCTCAGTGACCGCAGTAGTGAAGTACGCTTTATCAGAAAGGCCGATATACGACTCAACGACCGTGGCCTGCGCGCCTTGCTCAGCAATAATTAGAACACGAGGGTGGAGCGCTTGAGGGACATCGCTATTTGTTGCCACAAACAGTATGTGCAGCGCGGCTTGAAGCTCACAATTCTTCGGAAGATAGACCAGCACACCATCATCAAGAAAGGCGGTATTGAGAGCAGCAAAGGACTGCTGCTTTGCATCGGCAATACTGCCAAGCGTTGATTTGAACTTCTCCTCAAGTGTTTTATCGCTGAGTCCACCGTCAAGAACATGCCGTAGAGAGTAAACCTTCGCCGATTCACCTATTTGCGAAAGCTCAGAGAAATCATCAGACCAGCTACCGTCAATAAGCACCGCACACGCGGCCCCCGGCATAGCATCCATGAACGGCTCGATCTCAGAGCGCTGCACCTTGCCCTGCTCACGCGGAATACGAAATTCCGTGCCCGCAATCTTCGCGACATTGGTATATTTCCACTCTTCGAGCTTGGTGGAAGGAAATCCCAATTCTTTGAAACGCTCAAACGCGTTTTTGCGCAGCGTACCGACTCCATTACCCTGCGCGGGAAGAGTTGAAGCAACCTGCTCAAAATTCTCTTGGACCCATTTCCCTTTTACTGTTTCACTTTTCTGCATCGCAGACTACGCGCTCCAAAGTTCGTGCTTGGTATATTGAGTTGTATAGAGTTCTTTAGGCGGCAGCCGCCTCAGTTACCCAGGAATAGCCCTTTTCTTCCAGTTCAAGTGCAAGTTCCTTCGGCCCAGAGCGAACAATCCGCCCGTCGACGAGCACATGAACAAAATCGGGCACGATATAGTCAAGCAGACGCTGATAATGGGTAATCACTAAGACCGCATTGTCTTCACTGCGAAGTCGATTCACTCCTTGAGAGACTACCTGGAGTGCATCAATGTCGAGACCAGAATCTGTTTCGTCCAGAATCGCAAGCGTTGGCTCAAGAACTGCCATTTGCAAGATCTCATTACGCTTCTTCTCACCACCAGAGAACCCTTCGTTAACAGATCGCATTAAGAGTTTTGGATCTAGCTCTAGAAGCTCGGCTTTTTCTTTAATCAATTTCGAGAATTCTCGCACTTCAATCGGCTCTTCACCGCGATGCTGCCGCACTGAATTGAGCGCCGTCCGCAGGAAATATGTTCCGTTTACTCCAGGAAGTTCAACTGGGTATTGAAAGGCAAGAAACACACCTTCACACGCACGCTCATCGGGCTCCATATCGAGCAAGTCTTTGCCCTTATACTCCACCTCACCATCGGTCACTTCATACCCTTCTCGCCCACCAAGAATATAGGAGAGCGTGCTCTTTCCCGAGCCGTTTGGCCCCATAATCGCATGTACTTCGCCTGCGTTCATGGAGAGGTCCAAACCTCGCAGTATCTCTGGCCCTTCTTCGCCTTCAATTCTTGCGTGCAGATTTTTGATCGTCAGTAAACTCATCTTTTCTTTTAACTCCAAAACTTAACCAACACTGCCTTCTAAACTCACCGCGAGTAATTGCCGAGCCTCGATCGCAAATTCCATCGGGAGCTCTTTGAACACTTCCTTACAGAAGCCATGCACTATCATGCCGATTGCATCCTCGGTCGAAATACCTCGCTGATTGCAATAAAAAATTTGATCTTCCCCAATCTTCGATGTCGTTGCTTCATGCTCGACTTTCGCGGTTGGGTTTTTCACCTCGATATACGGGAACGTGTGCGCACCACAACGATCTCCCATGAGCATCGAGTCACACTGTGAGAAATTTCGAGCACCCTCTGCGCTCTTCATCACTTTTACCAGTCCGCGGTAGGAATTTTGCCCGTTTGCCGCGGAAATTCCTTTCGAGATGATGGTGCTTTTTGTGTTTTTCCCGATGTGAATCATTTTTGTTCCCGTATCCGCTTGCTGCTTTTTGGCAGTGAGCGCAACGGAATAGAATTCTCCAACTGAGTTGTCGCCTTTTAAAATACAGCTGGGGTATTTCCAGGTAATGGCGGAACCGGTCTCGACTTGGGTCCAGGAGATCTTAGAATTTTCTCCTTCGCACATCCCACGCTTGGTCACAAAGTTATAAATCCCCCCTTTCCCATTTTCATCACCTGGGTACCAATTCTGAATGGTGGAATACTTGATGTTCGCGTCTTTAAGCGCCACAAGTTCCACCACCGCCGCATGGAGTTGATTCTCATCGCGCATTGGAGCGGTGCAACCCTCAAGGTAGCTCACGGAACTGCCTTCCTCCGCGACAATCAGTGTTCGCTCGAATTGTCCCGTGTTTTGGGCGTTGATTCGGAAATAGGTAGAAAGCTCAAGCGGGCATCGAACTCCTTTGGGGATATAGACAAAGGAGCCATCGGTGAACACCGCCGAGTTTAGTGTCGCGAAATAGTTGTCGGTGTAGGGGACAACGCTTCCGAGATATTTTTTAACCAGTTCAGGGTGCTCTTTTACGGCTTCTGAAAATGAACAAAAGATGATGCCGTGTTTTTCAAGCTCCTCTTTGTAGGTGGTAATTACCGATACACTGTCAAAAACCGCATCAACAGCAACACCGGCGAGGCGCTTCTGCTCTTCAAGAGGAATGCCAAGCTTTTCGTAGGTTGCAAGAATCTCAGGATCAACCTCATCAAGGCTGCTGAGTTCAGGTTTTTTCTTGGGTGCTGAGAAGTAGCTAATGTCCTGAAAGTTTATTGGTGGATACTGCACAAACGCCCACTCGGGTGTCTCCATCTCAAGCCACTTTCGATACGCCTTTAGACGCCACTCGAGCATGAATTCAGGCTCTTCCTTTCTCGCAGAGATTGCCCGGATGACATCTTCGTTCAGTCCAGGAGCGATAGTGTCGGACTCCACGTCTGAGACAAAGCCCCAACGATACTCCTCAGTGGTAAATTTTTCGAGTGTCTCAAGTTCGCTACTCACGTAACTCCACCTCTCCTTTGATTCTGTGAACTTTTCTTCGGCAATTAAATCTAGTTGTTTCGAGGACTTAGTTGCCGACTGATTTATACTTTAGCAGTTAATTAAAGTATAGCGCGCCCGTCTGTCAATGGGAAGGCAGACACCATTATTGAGTATGTGTTTCATGTCAAATAAACAGACCAAATAATTGGGCTCCTCAGTTCATTTTATCTCCCTCTGATCTCGCCTTTCGAGCGGTAATTACCGTCTAGGTGGAATCAATTTGTAGAGCTAGCCAACATCCACTTAGTGTATGGCACACACTGGACTCCTCCTGGGGTAAGGCCATTCTTGACAATGATATAGATTGAAATCTATCCTGCGGGCCTAGTTTGGTTCTGCCTAGAAGCGTGAGGGTCTCGCGCACCACTTGTCTAATTGGTTCAGACAGCTTCATGGTGCGGCGACATACAAAATCTGTCCTGGCGTTACAGATTCTGTTGGGAAAATCAGAAGGCAATCCCTGAAAAATTGAGGAGTCCTTTACGCCCGACGCTTTCTCAGCGAAGCGCCGGGTTTAGCTTCTTGGCAGCTTAATTGAAAGTAGGAACTTTCTTAAGCGAGGGAACCCCGGGCGATTAGCTTATCGATATCCTTCCCTCACGGAGAGATCTCGTCGTACGATTGTTTAACGGAGTAATCATGAGCGAACTCAGCTTTCTTGAGCTTGAGGACCAATCGAAAATGGTCCGCTCGAAAGCACCTGGTGCGGAGGGATCTCTTCCCCTGAATGAAGAGATGCTACTCAATAGCCCAAGTGGCGACTTGTTTGGCCTCTCGCTGAATGTGGGGATGGGCTGGGATCCGCGTTACCTCGAGGGGGGTCAAGTTTTGATCTTGAGCACCTCGGGTGGGCTTCGTAACGAAGACGGCACTCCGGTGGCATTAGGCTACCACACCGGTCATTGGGAGTTAAATTTGCTCGTGCGTGAAGCAGCACGCACGCTTAAAGCTGCCCATCAGATTCCTTTCGCAGCATTTTGTTCCGACCCCTGTGACGGACGTTCTCAAGGAACCGACGGCATGATGGATAGCCTTGCTTGGCGCAATACCGGCGCTGAAGCGTTTGGACGTCTGATTCGCTCCCTACCCACGCGAAGAGCCGTGGTCGGTATCGCAACATGCGATAAGGGTGCGCCCGCGATGATGATGGCCCTTGCAGAGGCGAATTCTCTGCCCGGAATCTTCATTCCTGGTGGTGTCACGCTACCACCAACAGAAGGAGAAGACGCGGGCACTATTCAATCAATAAGTGCCCGGTTCGCGCATGGAGAGATAAGCTTAGATGATGCAGCGATGCTCGGGTGTAAAGCATGCGCGAGCCCTGGAGGCGGCTGTCAATTTCTTGGAACTGCGGCTACTGCTCAGGTAATTGCCGAGGCCTTCGGCATGGCGCTTCCGCACTCCGCACTCTGTCCCTCTGGCGAGGAAGTTTGGCTTCAGATGGGGAGAGATTCCGCGAAAGCACTCGCCCGTCTTCAAGCACAAAATATCACTATGCGAGATATTTTGACCGAGGGAGCCTTGCGTAATGCGATGGCCGTTCATTCAGCGATCGGCGGGTCGACAAACTTATTGATTCATATTCCAGCGATAGCGTACTGCGCCGGAATACGCCGTCCAAGCGTTGAGGACTGGATCGAGATAAATCGTGACATTCCTCGTATTGTTGACGCACTTCCCAACGGTCCTCAGCATTTTAAGACGGTCCAGTTCTATCTCGCAGGTGGTGTCCCCGAGGTAATGCTGCACCTACGAGAGCAAAACCAGCTCGATCTCGATTGCCTCACCGTAAGTGGCAAGACACTCGGCGAAAATCTAGAGTGGTGGGAGCGTTCAGAGCGTAGAAAATACATGCGAGAGCTACTACGTTCACAAGACTGCGTTGATCCAAACGAAGTGATCATGGAGCCAAAAGTTGCGGTCTCTCGCGGCCTGACCAGCACCGTGATATTTCCCACAGGAAATATTGCCCCAGACGGCTCGGTGGTAAAAAGTACCGCGATTGATGCCTCGCTTTGCCCCGGTGATATCTAAGAGCTTCGAGGCCCGGCGCGTGTGTTTTCCTCAGAAGAGGATGCTATCGCCGC
>CAYGNZ010000084.1:0-10828 GCA_964351345.1 uncultured Bdellovibrionales bacterium
GAAGTCACTGAATCCAATGGCTCTAGCTCTATGGCGAGTGTCTGCGGTGGAAGTATGGCGCTGATGGATGCAGGTGTTCCAATTAAGCATCCTGTGGCAGGAGTTGCGATGGGACTTATCAAGGAAGATGACAAGATTGAAGTCATCACTGATATTCTTGGTGATGAGGACCATTTTGGTGACATGGATTTTAAAGTTTGCGGAAGCGCTGAAGGTATTACTGCTCTGCAAATGGATATCAAGTGCGATGGTCTGACCCGAGAGACGATGGATAAAGCGCTTTCACAAGCTCGTGAAGCGAGAGTTCATATTCTCGGTGAAATGGCGAAGGCAATTGAAACTCCTCGAGAGAATCTCTCAACCTACGCACCTCGTATTACCACTATTAAAATCAATCCTGATAAAATTCGCGATTTGATTGGACCAGGTGGAAAAATGATTCAATCAATCACTAAAGAAACAGGTGTGAAGATTGATATCAGTGATGACGGTACGGTCTTAGTTGCAAGTAGTGACGAGGAATCAAAGAATCGTGCCTTGCAGCTAATTGAAGGAATCACGGAAGAGCCTGAAATCGGAAAGCTTTATCAAGGTGTGGTGAAGCGTATTACTGACTTTGGTGCTTTCGTTGAGATTCTTCCAGGAACTGATGGGCTCGTGCATATTTCGCAGCTTGCCCATGAGAGGGTGAATTCGGTTTCTGATGTGGTCAAAGAAGGCGAAGAAGTTAAAGTTCGCGTTCTTGATATTGATCGTCAGGGGCGGATTCGTCTTAGCCGTAAGGATGCGCTCGACGACTAGTCGTTCATCTTTTTGTGCCTGCGTAAGTAGTCTTACTTGCGCAGGCGCATTCTAGAATATTTAGCGAGATGTTTGACGCGGGAGGCAAGAGAATGCCTTCCGGTCGGCGGTCCTCGCGCCTTTCGCATGTAGCTTTGGTTGAGGATCGCCTGCGCGCTGCGGAGGCTCCCTCCAGGCATTCTCCTGCCTCCCGCGTTTTGCGGTTTGTCTAGAAGTTAGAGGGTAGTTGAGTTGTTCCCCGCCGCTGTTTGTGGCTTGCGGAGACTATTCAGCTTTTTGCTCTAGCTCTCTTTGTAAGGCTGGCAGGGCCTTTTGCATTGTCGATTTGCCGAGTTCGATGAGTTGTTCGCCGCGGTGGAAGGCGAGGATGCTTACGCTTGAGGTGTCTGGTTCGAGGACGAAATCGGCGGGGTGGCTGAAGTAACGGGCGAGGGTGAGTTGGCGCTGGACTATGCCGACGCAGTTCTCCAGGAGAGAGAAGAGGCGGAAGCCGGGTTTTTTTCTTGGCGGCAGATCGGCAAAGAGATCTATTGCAATGACGAAATCAGCGCCTAGTTTTCGGCATGCTTCAACAGGAACGGGATCAATCAGGCCACCATCAACGAGGGTCTTTTCGCCGGAGATGACCGGCGTGAATAATCCAGGAATTGAGATGCTCGAACGAATGGCTTTGATAAGATCGCCTTCGGATTTGCAAATCAGCTCACCGGACTCAAGAGCTGTGCTTAGTGTTGCGAACTGAAGCGGTAAGTCTTCGATTTTTTTTGTGGGAAGAATCTCTCTGAGGAAGGTCTCGACCCCTCGTCCACTACAGAAGCCTTTGCGCGATATTGTGGGCGAGAGAATGCGAATTACCCGCCATAATCCGAGTTCTATCGCTGCGGCTTTCAGTTGTGGGAGACGATTTGCTGCATAGGCTGCACCCACGAGTGAGCCAATACTTGTTCCGCTTACTACTTCGCAGCGAATGCCCGCCTCCTCGAGCGCTTCAAGTATCCCAATTAGAGCAAAGCCTTTTGCGCCACCGCCACCAAGAGCAATACCGATTTTCATCACTCGTCCTCTTCCTCGTAGACCCCACTGAGATCGCGAATGCGCTCGGTGAGTCGAGTAAAGCGTTTCCGTGAACGACTTCTCTTTGTTGCGGTTGCCAATGCTTTTCGCGTACCGACCACAATCAGCAAAGACTTCGCTCTCGTGATGCCTGTATAAACAAGCTGGCGTTCGAGCATAATGGTATGGGAGTCATGAAGCGCAAGAATCACTACAGGAACCTCAGAGCCCTGAGAGCGATGAATCGTGAGTGCGTAGGCAAGGTCGAGTTGATAAAGGTTTTCACTGGGGTATTCAATCTCTCGTCCATCCCAAAGCTCGACAAACACACTCTTACTCCCCGCGTCAACACCGACTACTTTTCCTTGATCTCCGTTGAACACCCCAGATGCATGAAGGTTGTAATTGTTTACTCGCTGACAGACCCTGTCTCCTGGGCGTAACTCGATATTGCCGATACGAACACTGGCCATCCCAGGAAGGCTCGGGACGAGTTTTTGTTGCAACCTTTGGTTGAGCGCAATCACGCCGAGTGAACCTTGGTTCATCGGCGTGAGGACCGTGATATCTGAGCCTCGAAAGCCAAACTTCTTCGGAATCTGCTCCGTCACAAGCCGTTCAATGAGTGCGGCGGCATCCTCGGGAGTCTTTGCGGGCAAAAAATACGCATCCGTTTTTATCGTGCCATCAGGCTCTGGAATTCTCGGAATGCTGCCAAGATTAATTTGGTGAGCGATTGAGGTAATTGAAGATTCATCCGCTCGACGAAATAGTGTGGTAAGTCTGACACGCGGAATTGATTGCACGGTCAACACGTCGGAGAGAAATAATCCTGGCCCTACGCTTGGCAATTGGTCCGCATCTCCAACGATTACCACCCGAGCGGTGGGGGGGACCGCTCGTAGCAGTGCGGCTGCGAGTGGGACATCAATCATTGAACTTTCATCGATAATCAAGGCGTCAAGGTCGAGCTGCTCGTATTGATCATGAACGAATGCCCGTTTAATCGGATCGTATTTTAGCAATCGGTGGATTGTTGAAGCAGGCATGCCGCAGACTTCTGCCATGCGTTGGGCGGCTCGTCCGGTTGGTGCAGCTAGTTTTGTCTCCAGTCCCGCTTGGCGAAACATTCCCGCCAGGGTTTGCAGGACGGTGGTTTTTCCGCAACCGGGTCCACCAGTGATCACCACCAGCGGTTTTGTCGCCGCGAGCTTGAGGGCTGATTTTTGCTGCTCTGAAAGGCGAACTACTTCAGGTTTACTGTCTCGGCCTTCTGCACTCCGGTAGCTCATGATGGTCTTATTGCAGGCCGCCTGCAGAAGATGATCTTCGATTTCTTTCTGCAATCGTATATCTTGATCCGTACGGGCTGCGAGAGAGCGAGCCAATTGCTGCTCGGCAGTATAGAGGTCCGGTCCGTAAATTCTGCCGTCCTCATCAATGAGTTCTCCTGCCAGAGAGGCATCGAGAATCGCTTTTTCAATAAGTTGTGGGCTTTCAAGATTGAGCAATTTTGCCGCTTTCTCGATCAACACCTCTCGAGGAATGTAGCAATGTCCATCTGAGGCACTTGATTCCAGCGCGTGTAAAACGCCCGCAATTACCCGTTCAGCAGAGTCTTTGTCCGCACCAAGTGCTGCGGCGATTCTATCGGCGGTTTGAAAACCAATGCCCCAAACTTCTCTGGCGAGCACATAGGGGTTCGAACTCACCACCTCAATTGCTCGGTCGCCATAGAAATTATAAATGCGTTGAGAGAGGCTTAGGCTAATGCCGTGGTTTTGAAAAAAGAGCAGAACCTCACGAATATTCCGCTTCTCTTGCCAAGAGCCAAGAATTTCATCGAGCTTTTTTTGCCCTACGCCGGAAACTTCAAGCAGTCGATGCGGCTCCCGATCAATTACCTCCAAGGTCTCATCACCAAATTTCTCCACGACTCTTGCCGCCAGTGTCGGCCCGAAGCCTTTTACGGCATCTGAGGCAAGGTAGCGTGCGATGGCTTCCTTACCCGTCGGGTCTGCTTCGGTCACCGAACGGGCACGGAATTGCCGACCGAATTTTGGATGTCGTTGCCATTCCCCCCGAGCAACGATGTTTGTACCTGCAGCAATTGTCTCGGGGAATACGCCGACGATGGTAGAAACACCCCCGGTGGTAGCCACCGAGTCATCAATTCCAGAATCCGGTTCGGCTTTAAGCACGCCAAATCCAGACTCCTGATCCCGATACGTTACGCGTGAAATAATTCCGCGAAAAAAAGCCGATTCATTTGTGTCCGTGCTTTTCTCCGCTCCAGCCCCCGGGCTGCGGTTTTCAAAAAAATCGTCCAAAGGTTTCGAGCTGATTTTGTGGCAGTTTGTTGTGCTAAGCGACAAAGAATTGTTGAGTAGTCTAAGACTGTTTTTAGACCTTTAGTCTAGTATTGGCCTAATCTCAGCGCTAGTCCATCATTGAATTTGCTGACAAAGTGTTCGCTTTTTACCGCGAAATTCCGTCCGACAGAGCAGTAATTGTGTCTAATTGAGCTGCCGAGAGGAATTGCCCCCTTCTAGCTATGGATTTTCTTTTTTGCTAGTCTTTATGCGTACAATAACTAGTTGTTTTCGACGTTATTGGGGTTTTTGATGTTAGAGGGATTGTTTGGTGAATCCCAACTCGCTTTGGACTAGGACATTGCTCAAGATTTTAAGTGTAAGTGTTACGCCTTTTCAGCAAAATGCTCGGATACTTCTCGATAAAGAGGAGCGAGTTGCGATGCTTGTTGATCCTGGTGGCGAGATAGAGCGCATTCTCGCGCATATTCCTGAAGACATTCACTACGTCAGTGCCGTCATTTTAACCCATGCACACATTGACCATGGTGGGGGAGTGGCCAAAGCGCTTGCAAACTGTAAGGAGCGCTTCTCGCGAGCCCCTGAACTGCTTGCGTACGAGGATGACCACGGCTTGCGTCTTACGCTTCAAGGGCAGGCAGCGGCTTACGGACTCTCCCCTAGCGATTACCAGAACGTGCCTACTCCAAATCGCTTTGTCAGTGAGGGAGAGACGGTCTCGATTGGCAACTACTCAGCCCAAGCACTTTTTACTCCAGGGCACTCGCCGGATCATTTATCGTTCTACTTTGAAGCGTGTGAAGCGGAAATCGCCTGTTTTGATCCTAGCGATATGCAGATTTCAAGTGAGACGATCCATGCGCCGCTGCTTATCGCAGGAGATGCGCTTTTTGCAGGCTCTATTGGCAGAACTGATTTGCCCGGCGGTGATCACGAGCTGCTACTGAGTAGCATCAGGTCAAAACTCTTCTCACTTCCTGAGAACACCCGGGTAATGCCTGGTCACGGACCAGATACGACGATTGGCCAAGAGAAGAAAACTAATCCATTTGTCGGTGGAGGAGCCTAGGAAGATGCTTTCTGGCAAGTCAATTACTCTCATTATCACGGGATCTATTGCTGCCTACAAGTCAGCAGAGCTTGTTCGAGAGTTAGTGAAAGTTGGCGCCAAGGTGAGGGTGGTGATGAGCAAGGCTGCTTGCGAATTTATCAGCCCCCTTACTATGCAGACTCTTTCTGGTTCTCCCGTGACGCTCAATATTTTCGACCCGCAGTCAGAGGCAGAAATAAGCCATATTGAATTAGCAGATTCTGCCGACGCAGTGCTTATTGCTCCTGCAACTGCCGATGCGATTGCCAAAGCCGCGCATGGTGTCGCTGATGATATTTGTTCGACAATATTACTTGCGACTCGCGCCCCTGTTCTTTTTGCGCCTGCAATGAATGTGAACATGTGGGAGCATCCGCTTACTCAGGCAAACGTGAAGACCCTTAGCGAAATCGGCTGTCAATTTGTAGAGCCTGGAGTGGGGGAACTCGCCTGCGGTTGGACCGGCGCTGGGCGTTTTGCCGAGATTGAGAATATCCTTGATTCTTTGCGAGAGGCGCTTGCGCCCAAAGACCTCAAGGGCTCTCGCGTTCTTATCACGGCAGGTCCCACCCGAGAAGCAATCGATCCGATACGTTTTGTCAGCAATCGCTCTACGGGAAGAATGGGTTTCGCGCTAGCGCGAGTCGCGCGATGGCGTGGGGCCGAGGTGACGCTCATCGCGGGGCCGACTGAATTGCCGGACCCACATGGAGTGAGTGTGCTGCGAGTAACCAGTGCTCAGGAGATGTATGAGGCCGTCTTTGAGGAAGCGCAGCGGCAGGACACCGGTATCAACAAAACGCAGTTTGTCTTTATGGCAGCAGCAGTAACAGATCATCGTCCGGCAGGCGCATCAGATAAAAAAATCAAGCATGATAAGTCCGCCTCATACCAGCTGCAAATGGAGCCTTGTGTTGATGTGCTCCAGGAGCTTGGCACACGCCGTGAGAAAATAGAGGACGCCTCGGGCCTCACACTGAAACTTATCGGATTCAACGCGGAGACAGGAGATGAGGAACACCTCATTGCCTGTGCGAGAGAAAAACTAGATCGCAAGAATGCCGATTTGATGGTGGGCAATTTTGCAGATGACGCCTTTGGGCGAGATACCAATCGAATTTGGTTGTTAGAGCGAGGCGGGAGAACAGAAGAAGTCTCTACCGCTGAGAAGCATATGATTGCAGGACGAATAATCCGTGCAGCGCTTCGCATTTAATTGAGGCTGCGGGTAGTGAAAAACGTACGTGAGAGCAAGTGAGTAGGCAAAGAACTGAGTTTAGTTTGGCAGACGAGCTTTGTGAGCATTTGCGTCTCGCGGGGGTTGATGGTTTGCCCGAGGCTTGGTTTGGCGCTGTATCTCCGAGGAGTGAGAAGGAGAAGGTAGTGGATCTCTCCCGTGCACAAGCTCCTGCAGCGGTTCAAGGTAGTTCAGCACAGGAGAGCTCACTGAGTCTTGAGCAGTTAGAACAAAAAGCAAAGAATTGTACGGCATGTCGCCTTTGTGAAGAGCGAAACAATGTTGTCTTCGGTGTAGGGAATACCAATCAACCTCTAATCGCCTTTGTTGGAGAGGGTCCCGGGGCAGACGAGGATCGCCTGGGAGAGCCGTTTGTGGGGAAAGCTGGCGCGCTACTCACTGCAGCGATAACCAAAGGCTTGGGTCTGCGTCGGGAGGATGTCTATATTTGCAATGTGGTTAAATGTCGACCGCCAAACAATCGGAATCCGCTTCCTGATGAAGTAAGCTCCTGCTTGCCGTACTTACACGGGCAGCTTGAACGAATACAGCCTCGCGTTATTATCACGCTTGGTGCCCCTGCGCAGCGGGCCTTGAGTGGGGTAGAGCTGGGAATTACAAAACTGCGTGGCCAGTGGCAAGAGTGGCGTGGAATTCCGCTGATGCCCACCTTTCATCCCGCCTACATTCTAAGAAACGCCTCGGCAAAACGACCCTTTTGGGAAGATTTGCAGGATGTAATGAAACGACTGAATATTGAGGGGACAGCGTAAGGATATGCGGCGTTTTTTGGAGCGTATTTTTTCGGGTCACCGAAAAGAAAGGAGTGGAGTATTTTCTAAGAGTCAGCTCGTCTTTCTTCTCTATTTGCTGATCTCAGTTTTCTCTGTCGCAACCAATGGCTTCTCTGTTCGCTCCACAATTGCCGGTTCAAACGGGCCGATAGTAGAAGCCACGATTGACGGCACGATAAATCCTGCGACGGATGATTACCTTCGTTCCGCGATTAAGGAAGCGCATCGCCGAGGCGCGCGGCTTTTTATTTTACGGCTCAATACGCCGGGGGGACTGCTGAATTCCATGCAGACAATGGTTGCCACGATTCTTGAAGCGCCAATTCCCACCGTCGTCTACGTCTCACCAGCGGGGGGTGGAGCGATTTCTGCGGGGGTCTTCATTACCCTTGCAGGAAATGTCGCCGCGATGGCACCAGGGACAACCATCGGTGCGGCCCATCCGGTGCTCGGGGGTGGTGGAGAGATTAAGGGGGACATGCGAGCCAAAGTAGAGAATTTTACCGTTTCTCTGATGAAGGCAATCGCTGAACAACGAGGTCGTAACGTCGCCTGGGCTGAGAAGGCAGTGCGCGAAAGTGTGGCGATTACTGACAAAGAAGCAGTAACCGAAGGAGTCGTTGATCTCGTTGCAAGTGATATTCCCAAACTTCTAGCGGAGCTTGAGGGACGGACCGTGACGGTTTCGGGCAAACCCGTAACCGTTGAGGGGCTGTCAGCGGCTCCCATCGAGAAAGTCGAGATGAGCCTCAAGCAGATCGTGGTCAATATCCTTGCTGACCCTAACATTGCGGTGCTGCTTGGCTTGGGAGCGATGCTGGGAATTGGAATTGAGTTGTACCATCCGGGAGGAGTAATTCCTGGAGTCGTTGGTGCAATTTGTCTTGTGCTCTCATTAGTTGCTGGTCAAATCTTGCCGATTAATTACGGAGGTCTGGCGCTGTTACTATTGAGTGGGGCATTTTTTGCAGTTGAAATGTTTCTTCCAGCGTTTGGTGTTTGGGGAGCCGCGGGGATCATTTGTTTAGTGCTGGGCTCGCTGTATGTTGTGGACACCGATGCGGTCTGGGCAGTCGAAGGCTTGCAAGTTGATACCTGGTTTATCGGCTCAATTGCGGCAATCGTTGGACTTCTGCTCAGCGTAGTTTGTTACTTGGCGCTGAAAAGCCGCGGGCAAGCGGCGCGCACCGGTGCGAGAGGAATGATTGGCCAGATCGCGGTGGCAAAGAGTGATTTTTCTGAAAAAGATGCAGCGTTTTACGGAAGTGTTGAGGCGATGGGAGAGCGTTGGCGTGCGGTTACAGAAAGCGTGACTACTGCACCGAAGGCGGGAGAACGTTTTCGAGTCAAGGAAGTCAGAGAGAAGATGACACTGTTAGTTGAACCTGAATAGTGTCAGCTGAGATTTTACATTAGAGAGTGACACGGCATCCCATACGTGGTGAACAGTGTGACAGTGAATAGAGGAGAATTTCGATGCAGATAATTATCGTACTAGTGGTGATCACCGCGATCCTGCTTTTTAATATTTTTAAGATTCTCAATGAATACGAACGCGCCGTGGTTTTTCGTCTCGGACGACTTGTGCCGGCTCGTGGACCAGGTCTTGTCATCCTCATTCCAGGACTGGAGCGGATGCGCCGTATTGATATGCGAACCATTACGATGGACGTTCCCTCACAAGATGTCATTACCAAAGATAACGTCTCGGTGAAGGTAAACGCGGTCGTGTATTTTCGAGTGATCGATGTCAATAAAGCAGTAGTCGAAGTAGAGAACTATCTCTACGCAACGTCGCAGCTTGCCCAGACAACGCTACGGAGTAACTGCGGTGAAGCAGAACTCGATGAACTCCTCGTTGGGCGAGAAGAGCTGAATTCGAGATTGCAAGAGGTGCTTGATACCCATACCGATCCTTGGGGAATTAAAGTCTCGATGGTTGAGATTAAGCACATTGATCTCCCCGTGGAGATGCAGCGTGCGATGGCGAAACAAGCCGAAGCCGAGCGGGAACGTCGAGCGAAGATAATTAACGCCGAAGGGGAGTTTCAAGCAGCGGAGAAACTCTCAGATGCGGCTCGAATCATCGCGGATCAACCTCAGGCGCTGCAACTTCGCTATTTGCAAACTTTGCGGGAGGTAGCGACGGAGAACAATTCGACTACCCTGTTCCCGATTCCGATTGATTTCATTACGGCGTTTATGAAACGGACGGAAGGGTAGAAGTCGAACTGAGAGTCTTACGGTAAAGTCGCGAGTTTTGTTTACCTATACGCTTTCCGAGGAGCGAATTGCCCAACGTCCGCTCAGTTTCCACGGAGCACGTAGTGACGCGCGTTTGTTGCACGCGAAACTAAAACGCACGGGGCTTGCGCTTTTTGACCGCGCGTTTGCGGAGTTTCCTACAATACTCAAAAACGACGACCTCCTTATTCTCAATAATACCAAAGTTATTCCGGCCCGTGTGTTTGCGAGGCTCGCACGGACAGGTCGTGAGGTTGAGTTGTTGTTCACAGAATGCGCAGCGGATGGTGTGTGGGAGGCGATCGCACGTCCGATGAAGAAAATTCAGCCCGGCGATACGCTCATTCTTGCCGAGGACCTTGAAGGTGAAGTCTTAGGGCGCACGGCGGATGAACGGGCATTGCGTATTCGTTTTGCGGTGACGGAGGATCTCCTGCAGCGCTTACATTCCGTGGGGATGATGCCTATTCCACCGTACATTCGCGGAGGCAGAGCTGATGAGTTTGATCAACAACACTATCAAACGGTATTTGCTTCCGAAGATGGCTCTCTTGCAGCACCGACAGCCTCTTTGCATTTTACGGACGAAATTCTTACTCAGGTGCGGCAGCGCGGAGTAGAAATAGGTTTTGTCACGCACCACGTCGGGACAGCTAGTGTGCGCCCAATTGATTTACATGCGCTTGAAACACATCAAATGGGAATTGAACGCTACTGTATCTCACAGGAGGTCCGGCAGGCAATTCGAGAGGCAAAGCGCAGTTCTCGACGAGTCGTTGCCGTAGGAACAACGGTGGTCCGAGCGCTTGAAAGTGAGTATCTTGCAGGCCAGGGCGAGTTTCCTCTCGAGGACGCCGGTTTTCAGGAGACGAGTTTGTTTATTTATCCCGGGCATGAGTTTGGAGTTGTTGATGCCTTGATGACGAATTTCCATCAACCAAGTTCTACGCATCTACAACTTGTTGCTGCCTTCATTGGAGAGACTGTGCTCGAGCAAATATATCGGCACGCAGTAGAGGAGACCTCTTACCGTTTTCTCAGTTATGGGGACTCCTCTTTTTTGGAGCGCGAATGATCGAAAGCGAAAAGAAAATCGGTAGCTTTGAAGTCCATGCCGTTGAGGGAAAGGCGCGCGTAGGCAGTTTCCACACGGCGCACGGTAGTTTTCAAACACCTGCGTTTATGCCGGTGGGGACCCAAGCGACGGTGAAAGGTATTACGCCAAGGCAGCTCAAGGAGACAAAGGCTGAGATAATTCTGACCAACACCTATCATC
>CAYGNZ010000085.1:0-10756 GCA_964351345.1 uncultured Bdellovibrionales bacterium
GAGTTGTAAGTATAAGAAATTGTGGTCGCGCCGTTTGAGACCGAAGAGAGAAGCTTCTCCGTGTTATAGGTGAAGGTATACGTAGGGCCTGAGGTCGCGCCGTTAAACGTTGGATACTTCGCTTTTGTAACTTGCCCATCAGCGTTGTAATCGTAGGTGATATAGCCACCCTGAGCATTTAAATGTTTGACGGAATAGATTGCCCCCGCGGTCGGTGAAACAAGGTAGTTGATGTTACTTGCGTGTCCACCATATCCGACAAAGTTTGCGAGATAGACTCCGTTGCCAGCGTAGGTGTAGGTAATGTTTATCGCGCTTGTTGCGTCGTTATCCTTGACGAGCTGAGAAATTAGGCCGTTAGTGTTGTAAGAAATATCTGCCGAACGGATTGTGGTTCCTATGCTGTCTTTGAGTACAATGCTATCAACTTTACCAGAATCATAGCCCAAGTGAGTTACAGCATCTCCGCCAGCTTCAACAATTCGAGCAATACTTCCTGGAGTGTCGTATTCAAAAGTTATCACGCGGCCAGAGCTAAGATCCTCGACCTCGTCAATGTCGCCGTTACCGTCGTAACTTATTTCCTGAATGTTTCCATTCGGATCAGTTAGCTTTGTTAGCTTTCCGCTAGAATTGAATTCATACGTGTAGTTACCAGCACGATCTAAGTTCTCTGGTGCTCCCGCTCCACTTAGCTCGTATCCACCGGTGATTAATTGCAGAGAGCTGAATACTCTATCACTCGCCGTAGGCGAGGCTGAGGTAGGCCCGAAGTTTAATTCAGTCCCATCTGCATCTAACACGAAGTAGTGAGCGCTACCGTCATACGTACCGATATGAACTTCGATACCGTAGGTAAAACGTGCGTTACCCATAGCGGTGGTATGCGCTGGAAAGTAAGTCTGCGAGTTGATATGAAGATTGCAAGTAAGGGGATAACCTCTAGTTGATACTGGGTCATCAGAACGAAAATGGTGATTGCCAGAGCCTGGGTCAATCGACATGTAGAAATCAGGCGCACCGTCGTCTTGTCCACTATCGGAGGAGCAAGAGCCACCTTCCGGCTCGGGGGCCTGCACCTCGACTGGAATGCTCGTAGAGTCAGTATCACCTTCGTTGTCAGTGACAAGTGCTTCAACGGTCCACACACCTCGGAGGCCTGGGGTGAATTGAAATGAACTTGCGTTGCTTCCGTAGCTGAGCGTTCCGTTCGGATCCGTCAGGGTCCAGGCAGCAGCGCAGATTCCTTCCATTGCGGTCGTGCCGTTTTGATTATCTGGATCATATGAGGTGTTATAAATCGTTACGGTATCGCCAACATCTACGTCAGCAATTTGACCGCCAACATACGGTCCATCAAGCTGGGGTGTCGGAAGGCTTGTGCCAAGCGTTGCCGAAAAACTTGCGTAAGAGTTGCAGAGACGTTGCTTGTGCGAGGCGCAACGTTATCGGTGTCAGCAATCGAACCAACCATTACGCCAGTTGCTCCAGGAGGGGCGCAGTAGGTAACACCTGGATAGGCGCTAAATTGCGTGCAAACGTCTGAATTGGTGCCGTTGCAATTAATGTTGGTAAAATTAGAACTAGAAGTGGAATCGTTATCACTGCCAGGAGATGTGCTGGAAGTAACCAATACGCTAGCGGGGCCGGCAGCGGCACTCACGTTGTAGATGCCGTTGGTAGACGCCGAAACGTTACCACTTATATTTGTTGCATAGGTAACACTAGGTGTTCCCCGAACATACGTGGAGACTGTAAACGTAGTGCTTATGGCATTGCTACCAGCAGTGCCGTTGACGGACGAAGTTGATCCCAGACTCAAGGTGCCTCCAGAGCCACCGCCTGACCACGAATTGGCGACTGCTGCACCGTGAGTATCCGTGTCATTCCAACTACCACCGAGCGAACTCGTTAGGGGAGAGTGAGCCTCTGTTCCTCCCCCGTTCGAATCTCGCTCGACGACGAAAAGAACGTCAGGCGCTTGGGCGAAGGCAACACTTTGTAGAAGAACAAAAAGAAGCGAAAAAATGAAAACTGATTTTAGTTTGCACACGGCGAGTAACTCCATACAGATGATTAACTGCGTTATCGGAGTGCCTCTCACCTAAACCACCGCTCAACATCGAATTCCGAAGTCGCGTGTTTACTTTCGCTTGTTACAGCTAAGCGTGGCCTGTTGTCCTCAGTCAACTGCCTTTGAAGAACCTAACAAAAAATTAATTTGGTTACAGACCAAACTTAATTTTCTTCACTAAAAAAGACGCTAGAGCAACTTCTGCATTCTGTCTGAGCACGGTGTTTCAAGAATACTGTTGGATATCGGAGAGTTGGGCTCTTGGGAACCAGAAAATTGAAGAACTGCTATTTGAAGTATCGCACAGGAGATAGCGCTTCTCGCCCCTGCACATCTAGCCCAGCCGGAAGTTCTAAAATCTCCGCTGCCAGTAACTCCGCACAAATCCCGCTAGTAATGATACCACGAGAACCATGGCAGAGGTTTAGAAATAGTCCTGGGTGCTTTGGGTGTTCTCCGAGAAGGGGGAGGCGGTCGGGAGTGGTGCTGCGGAAGGCGGCTCGGCCGGGGCCTTTGCTTAGCGTTTTTGGGGAGAGGCTGGGGACTCGGGAAGAGAGACGGAGGAGGAGTTGGTCTTCTTGGTCTTGAAAAATTTCAGTTGAATCGTTTTTTCGGTCATACGTTGAGCCGAGGAAATGAAATCCTTCGTATTCGGGCACGATGTAGCCGTCGTAGCAGAGGACTTGTTTGATTTTTTTACTCTGCGGGCTTACCGGAAGCTTCATTGTTTGCCCGCGAATTTTTCCGAGGGGAAGTTCTTGGAGTTGTTGGAATCTGCTGGCCTCGTGGGCGCAGGCAACGACTACCGTCTGCGCCTCTGCAAGTAGCTCTCCTGTTGCCGAGAGGGCCTGCCACTGGCCTTGGTTGAACTCAAGCGAATCGACCATGGTTCCAAGATGGTGTTTGAGCCTCTCGGAGGTTTGGGTTGCAAGCAAGGCATGGGAATAGTCTCTTGGGTTGAGCCAGCCGCCTTCTGGGTAGTAGATACTCGGAAGCTCTACCTCAAGACCGAGAGAGTCCGACGCATCTTTTGCTGAGATTGCTTGCGCAACACCTGAGTCGAGTGGATGCTGCTGAAGTTGCGCGTGAAGCCCTAATAAACGCTCATTGGTTGTAAGATGCTGCACACCACATTCGCTGCCAGCAATTGTCTGCCCTTGGGACTTGAGCACGTGTAATTGTCGACGAAGAAAATCGAAACCAAAAAAATTCAGGCGGCTTGTCGGGGTGCTTTGTTTGGCAACGTAAGCCATATAGATTCCAGCGGCATTACCCGAAGCATGAAGGGCGAACTCTGTTTCACGCTCAAAAAGCTGCACGGATACTCCCCGCCGAGCCAAACTATAGCTTGCAGCGATTCCTGCTAAGCCACCACCAATCACCATTACTTTTTGTTCAGGGCTTCGCGGGGCTCGTTTTTTCTCCAGCTTGGAGCGACCAACGAGCATCTCTCGCTTTTTACCGAACCCGGGTAATTTTTTTAGCTCAAATCCCGCAGCACTTGCTCGATCCTTTACCACGCGGGCTGAAGAGAAAGTGGCAAAAGTGCTTGTGGAATGCGAGAGCCGGGAAATTTCAGCGAACACGGACTCAGACCACATCTCAGGATTTTTGCTGGGAGCAAAGCCGTCTAAGAACCAAGCGTCGACTGGACTCTGTTGCTGCGCGAGCGCGTCCTGAACCTCAGCAAAGACTAAATACAGATCAATCCGTGCCTCAGGAAAACTAAGCTGGTGAATTCCTGGTACTAGACGCGGATAGTGTTCAAGGAGCGCATTTGTTTCTTTGGCAAGCTCTGGAAAACAACCTAGTGCTTGCGTTAACTCTTCGCGCCGAAGTGGAAACTGCTCAACCGAGATGTAAGAGAGATTTTGTCCAGGAGCGCTCACCTGCTGCCACAAGCGAGCTGTGGCAAGAAAATTAAGCCCGGTACCAAATCCCAACTCTGCGATAGTAAAAAAATTATTTTCAGCAAAGCGCTGCTGAAGCGCATTTCCTTCAAGAAACACATGTGTGCTCTCGGCTAAGCCATTCTCTAGAGAAAAATACACATCATCAAAAGCAAGAGAACGAGGAACACCCTGGCCGCTCCAGTCGAGCGCTGGCTTGGTTAGGGAGTCCGGCGCATTCGCTTTACTGCCCACCTTCCTCACCCTGCAAACGAATACCAAGTGGTAAAGATTCACCAAAGAAGCGATTCTCTGTTTCGCTATCTATCTCTACTAACTCTTGAACTACGCGAATCTGTTCTTCAGAGGCTCGAGAATGCCGAAGTTTATGAGCTGCTTCGTTACGGATTTCTTCAGAGAAATCTCGCGCTCTATCTCCCGTGACTCTCAACATCTGGCTTACTGCCGCATTGAGGTAGCGCAAATCTCCTTTGCTCCAATCAAGCTCAAACAAAGTAGGTAAGTATCGTTCTAGTGCCGCAGGTGGAAGCACGGTGTGTGCTTTCCCGTTTAAAGAAACTCGCGAGGCGAGACGACCAAGCGCCCAGATATGATGTTCAATACCGTGAGCCCTGCGTCCGCTGATGCGCTTGAACAGCAGTTTCAAAATCTCTGATTTTTCTTCCACGGCAAGCTCATCAAGTGTGCCGAGGAATCGATACAACTCAGGAGAATCAGCCCCTTTTTTTGAAAGTTGTTTTTTGGCAGACGCAAAAAGCGTATGTTGCCGTTCTCGATTTAGACCAGCGCTTACTCGACGCCATAGTATCCACCATTGGGCAAGAGCCTGATTCTCTCGGGGGAAAGCCATACCGAGCTGCTCTAGTCGCCAAAGTTGATCCATACGCCAAGGATCAAGTTCCACCCCAAAGCCAGGACGCAGCGTATATCCTGCAAGCCCTAGCCAGCTCACCTCATGCAGTAAGGATCGGGCTCTTCTTGTAATCCCCTTCTCTAACGCAGGCCAGAGGGCACGGCAAAGCACGGTGTTCCATTCTTCTCTCGGTAACTCAAAAAGCTCTTCAAGTTGCGAAAACGCCTTTCTTGGCGAATCCTCTTGCCCCGATTTCTTTCCTTTACCGTAGTAGCGCGCAAGAAGATGACGCCCTTGTTCGAGTACCTTCTCATCGACGAGGGGATCACTAGTCTTTTGCTCTTCTACCGTTTCTACGGGCGTGGCCTCGGCACGCGTTGAGAAATCTAGAGCCCAACGCTGCTCGTCTGAATGCACACAGCTAATTTGCAGCAGACCAAGATTATTTACCTCAGCCTCAAGCTCAACCTTGAGATACTGCTGTCCTTGTTGCTTACGATTTGTTGTTTCCTGCGCGAGCACGGTTTGTAGAGGTGGTAGACGATGAAAACGCTCTTGTGGTTGCTCGATGATATCGCCTGCTGCATCTTGTGGCCGATGAGTCGAGGTGTAGAGTTGAAACTGAACAGGTTGATTCACGAGCGCTTCAAAACTTCTGCCCTCAAGCAGCACTTTTTGCTGGATGACTGCGCCTTGTGGAAGAATGCAAATCGCCCGAAGTGTTTCTGGTCGAGAGTTTCCCTCTAACTGGAGATAGACGGAACGCGCGTAGCCGCCCTGAATTTTTGCCGATTCCGTTTCACGGCGGTACAAGTAACTCGCCGCACCACGTGCGACTGCCAATTCCATTTCACTTGTTTCAAGTGCTAACGGCATTTCAGCGTTTTGCCACTGAGTAAGCACTGCTTGAATTCGCTCACGAAGTTTTTGCGGGCGAAGGGAACCACCATTAAATAGCACCGCATCAATTTTCCTACCGGAAAGAAAGGCTGCTAGGTGGCGCGTAATCGCGCTATCAAAGGCATAGGGCAGTCCCCACGCTCGTAGTCCGCTGGCACTCTTCTTGGGTACTTCATCCGCGTCAACAAAAGGATAGAATCCTTCAATCAGCACATGTTGCAGCTCATCATGAGTGAGTCGCGCAGTAAGACTGCCACCAAAAAGCGAACTGCCTTCTGAGGGGATTGCTACCCCGTAGTCTGCTTCACCACTTGTCTCGCTAAACATCCTCTCTTTAAGATTTCTGCTCGCGGCAACAAGGTGTTTCCATTGATGCGCGGAGAGTTCTTTTTCTGCCTGCGCTGAGGTTATTTTGCGCTCTGCAAAATGGGCCACCGCTAGGTCCATATTATCCCCGCCGAGCAAGATATGATCACTTACTGCAACACGGGTGATAACTGGGGTATCGCCGGAGCGAAAATCCAATTCAAATAAACTAAAGTCGCTCGTTCCTCCGCCGACATCACAGATAAGCACTCGAGCGGTATTCTGCTGTTTAAAGCGTTCTGACAATTCAGCTCGGAAACTACTCTCGTGCTGCTCTAACCAGCAGTAAAAAGCAGCCTGCGGTTCCTCAAGCAACTCCACATTATCGGGATAGCCCGCCCGCTTTGCCGCCTCAAGTGTGAGCCGTTGTGCTGCTTCATCGAAACTTGCGGGAACGGTAATTACGATTTCTTGCTTCTCAAAACGGTAGTCTTCTTCGTGGCTACCAAGAGTTTCATTCCAAACACACAAGAAATAGTTTAGTAAAATCGCACTCGCATCAATTGGGGAGAGTTTCTCGCTGGCAGAAATTGTCTCACTGCCCCAAGGGAGCACGGGAGCATCCCTATCTACTCCCCCGTAGCATAACCATGATTTCGCCGAAGAGATCACTCGCTCTGCTCTATGTGCAGACTGCACTCTTGCGAACTCTCCTAGCGCGTAACTTTTCGTAGAGTCAGAGCGTATTGGATTTTCAAACAACTCGCTTTCTTCCTCGGTCGGAAGATAGATAAAAGACGCGAGGCTTGTGAGTTCATCTTTCGCTCTCTCAGCAACGAGCTGGGGAATGTTGAGAATCTCACTTCGCGGATTCTCGCTCAGGGTATCGACGTATGATACCACTGAATTGCTTGTTCCGAGGTCGATTCCAATTTTGTAGCGACTACTCATTGCTGCATTTAGTGGGAGACTTCCTCCGCTTCGGCGGAGCGGATATCAAGTTCGAGTTTCCATTGTTGAGCAGAAGCTGCATGCCTCATCCACAGCTCAAGAACTCCAAGCTCAGTCACCACTATTTTTAAGCGCACGGGGATTTCAGTCCCCTCCCGAAACTCCTCGCTGGAGATTGCCGCTTCAAGAGAGGCGAGTTCGTCGAGTTTTTTTGCTGCGTTTTGCACAAATTCTCCGGCAACATCCCCGGCCCGCACTGAAGAGGAAAAGAATCGAAAGCGAACGGCTTCTCCTTGCAAAAGATGAAACTCTTGCTGCTCAAGCTCGAACTCACTTCCTTCCTCTGTTCCTTGCGGCAGCACACACAGTCCTTGCAGAGGTGGTTCAATTCCCGGTACCGCCGGCATACTTGATTCAATGCCGATGTAATAGGAACGAGAGACACCTGCACGAACTCGATACCCTTGGCCAGTACTACGTAGCTTGCCGTAGGCAGCAGCACCTCGGGCTACGGCGAGATTCAACTCAGCACCCACAAGCGGTTTAAGCTCAATCTCAGGATTCCAACTTTGCAGTAGCTCAATGAGTCGCTCTCGCAAGGCGGAAGCTTGAAACACTCCGCCATTAAATAGCACCTTTGTTGGAGCTATCATTCCCTCGCTTCGAAGCCTCTCGGGGATAAGTGCTAAGAGTTCAGCAGAAGAGTGCACATTCGCTGAAGAGGTGCCAAGAAATGCGGCGAGATGACGACTTAAGGCGGGATCACTTGCATACGGTAGACCCACATCACGCAAGCCCGAGCTTGCCTTCCTCGGCTTCTCATCACGCCCACTGAGGGGGAAGAAACCTTCTACTAATAGTTGACGCACGTCTTCGCGTTTTAGCGAGGCTTGAATGGTAGACGCAAACAAGCTCGCACCTCTGCTTGGAATACTTAAAGGAATTTCCTCGGGAGCCTCTTCAGTCAGCAGTTTCTCTTTTGCTGACTGCACTAACTGCGAAAGCACTTGAAACTGCCAAGGCTCAAGCTCAGTACCTTGGTCCGCAAGTGTTGCCGAGATTTGATGTGCCAGCGCCAGGTCCATATTGTCCCCACCTAGGAGAATATGTTCGCCAACACTAATTCTTTGTAGCTCTAACTCCCCATCTGACTCATTGACCGCAATCAGGCTAAAATCACTTGTGCCCCCACCAACATCGCAGACGAGCACTACATCACCTGCCTCTACCTGAGTGCGCCAGCTCTCGGCGTTTCCTTCTATCCAGGCATAAAACGCAGCAAGCGGCTCTT
Organism: uncultured Bdellovibrionales bacterium; assembly: GCA_964351345.1. Classification (GTDB taxonomy): domain Bacteria; phylum Bdellovibrionota_C; class UBA2361; order SZUA-149; family SZUA-149; genus SZUA-149. Next base: position 8,286 of record CAYGNZ010000085.1, read on the forward strand.
CGAGTAGGGTAAGCTCACCCCAGCCGGCATCTTTCGCTGCCTCTATAGTGAGTTGGCGAGCAACTTCATCAAAGGACGCTGGTACGGCAAGCACTATCTCAGCTTCAGCAAGGGATACTCCCGCCTTCTGCGCGGCGTTGCTACTCTCAAGACTTGCTCGTAGATGAGAAAGAAAGGCTGCGCTTACCTCAAGCGGAGAAAGAGGTGTAAAATCTCCTTCACTTTTCCAAGGCAGCACAGCGCTACGTCTATCGATTTGGGGATTGCAAAGCCAGGACTTGGCAGAAGTGATTACTCGTTCTGGAACATCATGCCCTCGCTGTTTGGCATAGACACCAATCACCTGAGGCGAAGTAGGTGCGGTGTTCCAGGGCAATGCAAATTGATCTGCCTGGAATTCACTGGCATGCGCTAGGTAAAGTGCTGAAGGAAGCAGCGACTGTTCAACTAAAGTCCCGGGGGAGGCAAGTTGCGTAATGGGAACTACTTCAGCAGCTTGTGACCCACTGCCCGCCAGCGCGAGCGCTGAATTACTCGTTCCCAGGTCTATGCCAATACTTATCTTCTCACTCACTGCGATTCTTCCCTAGGATAGCTGCACTTGGGTTGGAGCGATAATCGCCGCATCTTCTGGTGAGCCCGCATCGGTAAGACGAGGAAGACTCACGCTTTCCGCTTTCCAACCTCGATGCACTACCTTCCCGGTAAAAGGAGGCTCACCATTTAGGGAACCCAACAAGCGAAACTCCTTGGGGTTAAAACTTTTCTCAAGGCGAAGCTCCTCTCCTTCATTGCCCTGATGAATTGGATGAATACTGAAGTATTGCTTGAGCAGCTCCGAACACCCTTGATGCACCACTCGAGCTGCTGCTCCTACCTGCTGATCGGAGTAAGGAGTGACATCATCCATGAGGAAATCAATTAGTCGGCCTTTTTCTTGAAGTAGGGAGAGTAAGTGCACCACCTCCGCGGTCACGGCTTCGGGACGAGCTTTTAGTGCGACCTTAGCCTCAGCTTCCGCAATCCGCGCATTCGCTTCTTTAAGCGCAACACGCAGTTGTTGCACTTCTTTACTCTCTGTCTCCGCTTGAGCGGTGCTTGGCCCCGATTCCTTGCTTGGTCCAGACTCCTTTTTTCGCAGACTCAAATAAATACTCTCGATTAGCAGGAGAAAACCGAAGGTAAGTAGCAAGAGGTCTTTGACTGCAAGCGGCTCTCCGGCAGCAGCCAACTGCTGAAAACGGCTCAGGCTCTCGAATTCGCCCCAGTAACAGAGGGTCAGCGTAATAATAAGGATAGAGACAAGAAAAACGCGCATTGTTAGGTAGTCCTTTTTACGCAGAGCGCTCGAAGCGCCCGCACGGAAATAACTTCAACTTTCAATAATTTCTGCTTGGGAAAAAGCATTCACAAACAGAGCGCGGAATTCTAGCAGACAGAAGTAGGAATGGCGACGAAGCCACAATTTCCTACCCATTCGCTACTTTCTGCACAGATCTATAACCAGCGCTGGAGTGAAAATTTTTGGCGATATTAGGCGCAATTATTGGCACCTGACATTTTTTCACACAATTTGAGCCACTTAGCCAAAGTTCGATTTCTGAGTATTTTAGGCACGGTTCTTGTAATTCTACCCCTTAACCGCTTCGAACACCCCGTGCGGGCAATTGGTTGGTTTAAAATGGTATCCCCATTTTAAACCACCAATTGTCCATTTTTTCCTCGCCTGTGCGTGGCGAGCAGAGAAGTTGTTGCCTTGTGTGAAGCTCCATCCTGTTCGGGATTGAGTAAGAGAGTTGTAACGGGTGTACAAGCCCGTCAGTAGAGAGCAGACATTATATGGCGTCCCCAAGCCTTGAAGAAAAGCTAGATCGTGCGATGCAGCACGTAAGTACTGCCTGGTTACCGCCGCACGAGGAGGTGTTGGAAAAAATCCAATCTCGTCTCTCAAGCGGAGTGTATGACAGTAAACAACAAAGCCTGACCGAAGATCTGAAAGAAGACTTCGCCCTCTACATGTATTGTCTACGTGAGCTCACGTCTCTCGTTGAGCAAGAGCGTTTGGCGCAGGCTCAAGAGTCCGAACAAGCTCAACTTACACCAAGTGAGATATTTGACGCAGCATCCATAGAAGACTTTCGCAGCATTCTCAGTAAGTCTCGAAGTGAGATTTCGACGCATTCGCTTGATGAAATGAGTGAGTTGCAGGCACTACGTTTTCGTGAATCAATGTTAAGCGCTGCGACAGCAGAAGCCTTATCTGAGTCTGTGGATGTGAATCCAGAGACGGGCTTTTCTTGTGGTCTCTTGCGACAGCTTGGCCTGACCCTAATTGCTTGGAATTACCCCAGAGTCTACAAGCGTGCAGTCGAAACTCGACAAGAAAACGCTACGCTTGATGCCAACCTCAAACGAACTTTAGGATTCACTCCCACCCTGCTCGGCTTGAGTTTTGCCCGCAAATGGAATCT
>CAYGNZ010000086.1:0-10468 GCA_964351345.1 uncultured Bdellovibrionales bacterium
AGTCATGGCGAGAGCTTCTAGGGTTTGCAGATCTCATGCTAGTCGACGTCCCGGCTGTTCCAGTCATTGTTACAGGGGATCAGCACGAACATAAGCACCTCGAACTAGTGGGCACCGACGGACGCGAGCTGGATGTTTACTCGCCTGGGAGCATGTGTCTGCAGGCTATCAACGAAGAACCGCTGAAGCAGGCGTGGCTTCTCTGTGAGGAGGGGTTCTCGTCGTTCCCGCTCCCCTCTAGGCCTGTCTATTCGCCAAAAGCTGTCCGCACAGAGGCGGATCTCATTCTGGCTGTATCTACGCTAGATGAAGAGCTGGACAAGGTGTATGACGAAGAATCCAAAGAGCTGCCCCAGGATTTGCAGACTCCGATCTACTACGTCGAGCTGGATGCCGCATTACCCGGGGCCAACAAACAACTGTCAGATGCTGTGGGCGAGAGAGCATTTCTATTTACTAGGTTGATCAATCGCGCCCAGGGGCGCCCGTTTGACCAAAATCCGGGCGCTGTATCTGTGCGAAGAGACTTAGCTAGTCATCTTCCTGCGTTTACTGAGCCCGGCCCCGTACGAGACATATGCTCACAACTCTTGACTGCCGGCACTTTAGAGGCAGCAAAAGGAAAGCTTGCAGAATTACGCAATAGCTATTTGGGAGATGGAACATGCTCCGAAAAATCAGATCAATAGAGTTCGTTAACTTTTGTCAGCACGAACGCAAAAGCTTCGAATTCCCATCTGGTGCTGTAGGTCTTGTGGGGCCAAATGGGTGCGGCAAGAGCAACTTACTGCTCGGCATATACTCTGGGCTGGTAGGAGATTTCTCGCGCATTCACCCTAGACGAGAAGATTGTGTCCGCCAGCAGGCTGGAGACGATGAACCAGCGTATATATCCGTGGAGGTCGATTATGTCGGAGGGTCTTTCAATGTCCGCAGAGATCTGCGTACAGGCCGCTCTAGGTTGATCGCCAGCGATGGTACTGAGTTGCGGGCTACTCGCGACGTCAACCAGCAGATCCAGAACTATCTGGGCCTCTCTCCGGCTATGTTGGCGGATTACGCATTTGTCGAGCAGGGTAAGCTTTGCGACTTTCTCAGCTATACGCCTGCCGCTCGAGCCAATGCGTTTTCTACGCTGTGCCGCACAGACTTTTCAGAGACGCTCTGGAAGCTTCTAGGAGAGACTTTGTCTGAGGACAGGTCTTTGGTCCATGATTTCGACAACGAGCAACTGAGAAGCTTTAAGGCCGATCTACAGCGACTTGATCGGCAGCGACGCACTTATCGCCGGCGAATCCGCGAAGCTAAGCTCAATTCGGACGACAAGGCGAAGATCAAAAAGGCCGAGAAGATCGTCAACAACTATTCGGCTGCCGAGAAGGCCGCCAAATATGCAGACAATCTGAAAAGCAGTATCGAGAGGTACAGGTCTGTTGTGGGCGACTTGGAGGAAAGTATTGCTGAAAAGCAGGAAGACGTTGACACTACACAGGCCTCGGTAGATGCTTCCAAGGAAGAAGCCTCTAATGCTAGGTATCTTCTCAGGGGCGCCGAGCTCAACTTAAAGAAGATTGAGAAGCGTCGGATCCGGCAGCGAGAGTTGGAGACGGTAAAGAAACAGAGAAAAGAGCTAAAGCAGCCGACCTATGAAGAGTTCGACATCGCCACGGGTACTGTTTTAGACGACGTAAAGCAGGAGGTGGTGGAATGCTCTATGAAGATCGACGAGCTTGTCGAGACAATTTTGACCCTCGAGGACCATGACGGAAGCTGCCCTACCTGTCAGCAACCAATTCCTAATAAGGAGGAATGGCTCGAACATCGCCGACAGGAGGTATCGGAACTAAAAGAGCGCAGGGCGGCCGCAGCACACCTGATAGACCAGTTTCGGCAATACGAGGCTCGCTACAAGGTCTATGAAAAAAAGGCAAGAGACCTGAAAGAGACAATCGCCAGCTTAACCGCCGGATTGGAGCAGCTAGATGACGTCGAGGATATATCAAGAGAGGACATCGAAGGCTGGAAAGTCTCTGTAGCGGATTTCAACGCGCTGACAGAGACGCTGGCTGAGGAGAAAGACGAGCTATCTAAGCTGCAACAGAAACTGGAGGTCCAGCGGGCCAGGATTGCCCAGTTTGAGGAGCAGCTTGCGGAGACACTAGACAGCATTGAAGACGAGGGTGTTACCAAGGAGGATTACACTAATGCTAGAAGGTATCTGCGCGAGATACGAGACCGTCGGGATATGTTGACCTCTTCCAGAACAGCCTTAAAGCTCTGCAAAGAAGAGTATGACAAGACCGAAGAGCGACTTACTCGGGCTAGGAATAGAAAGAAAGAGCTTGCTCGAGCTTCGAAGTGGGTGAAGGATATAGAACTAGTCCGCGACGTGTTCCACAGAGACAATCTACCTAGAGCCGCGGCACAGCAGTACCTGTCGGCCCTAGAAGACGAGATAAATCGTAATTTGTCTTCGTTTGATACTCCGTTTAAGGTTACGTCATGCGACAACCTGCAGCTTAAATGTCAGTTTCCGGACGGTCGACAACATTACGGCGATAAGCTATCGGGGGGTCTGCAGATCGTTCTAGCGGTGGCCTTTCGTTTTGCTGTCTACTCGATCTTTGCACCAGAACTCGGTACCATGGTGCTTGATGAGCCGACAGTGTTTCTTGATTACGACAATGTAGATTACTTACGTGAAGCAATAGCGGGGATGAATGCGAAAATGCGAGAACAAGACCGGCAAGTATTAGTGGTAACCCACGAAAGCCGGCTAATGCGTGCGTTTGATACTGTTTTCAGCTTGTGAGTTAGCTCCATGAGAAAACCAGCAACATTACCAGATCGTGCCAACGTTGAGTTACACTTTACGGATGATGGGCGACTTTGGTACGCCATGGGCGAGCAGCCCAAGGTGTGGGAAGCCGGGATGTTTGACTTCCTTGCGTCATCTAACGTAGCGAATGCAGCTTCCGTTAGAATGTTGGGACATGCATCTAATGCCCCACTAATCTGTCGCTTGTGGGAAGAGATTATGAAACACCCTAGGCGAGCAGTCTTCATTGCTACGCCGGCGGTGTGCCCCTTCAAAGAAGCAAAACAACGCCCGCGAAGCGTATTCACGCAGATGCGGAAATTCCGACGGGCCGAGGCCAGCTGTGGGGGTTGGCGGCACCTTTCGGTAGCAGATTCGATCTCATACAGATTTCGTGCAAACGAGCCGCCGGTTCGAGCTGGTGACGACGAGCTATACTCTCCGTCCAGCGATGAGTGGGATATGCATCCAGCCTACCCCGCCTTATCGTTTGTCCGCGGCGGAGATACGGGGTGCCAGACTTGGGTCCTAGGGCGCCTGCTGGACCCGCGGTGGCACATAGACCCACACGACCCAGACAAGAAGAGTAAGGTGCAGTCTTTCATGCGACTGCATCCAAATGTATTTCAGTCGATTCTTGCCAACGCAAATGCCAATATTGCCAACGGACCACGACATTCGCCTGCGCGGCGGATGCTATCGGCCTGGGCCGGCGACTGTTGGCAAAAGGGCATATCTTCGTTGCCTTCTTCGGCAACGTTTTTGCTGGATAACACGAAAGGGCGTGGAGAGTCTGATATGTGGCTGAGAGCCACTCAGCGATTTCTGCGAATGCTCTGTGCGGTGTGGCTGGACCAGCTCTCTCCGGCCAGAATCTACAGAGCCCCTGATCATGATAATGGTCCGCGGCGGCTCCAGTTTGGCGGCCGTCAGTTGTTCGTTCCAGAATACTTTTTCAAAACAAAATCGGAGGTAGAAAGGTGGGAGCAGCATTTAACAGCTCTGGGGGAGGCTCGAAACGCGTAGTCGTCCCCGATCCCGGTGACAAGGTTAATGGGCCGGCTGCCGTGTATTCCAGTGCGGCCGACGAGATACTGGAGGGAATTGGGCAGACGTTTTCCAAGGCGTCTGCAGAATTGGCTAAAACATTTGCTAAGGATCGGCAAAGTACACACCCGGCTGCAGAGGGCGCCGTATACGTCGAGGCGCAGGACGCTAAAGCGGCGTTTGAGCTTATACGAGAACTTTTTGAGCAGCTTCGTGCGGCTCTCGACGAAGCCAAGCACAACCCAGAGGAGAACTAAGTGGCTGAGCGCATAATCATTGATAGTACGTGTGTTAGCGGCGGTGTAGTAACATCAATGAATGGACGCACGTCTCTACGAGATTTCCAGCGCGAGATGGAGAAAATCGCCGAGCAAATGTCAAAAGCGGCGGTCGAAGACGATCCGAAAGCTTTTAGGACCTTCCATGGCGAACGGGTTCTAGGCCCTCCGCACGTGCTGGCAGCTGTCGACAAGATGCGCAAGCTTGGTTTTGAGTTTGATTCAGACTTCTATTCCATGCTTCAAATCGACTCCGAAGATTTTCTGAGCGCGCCGGACATCCCTGAAGAATCGGCCGGGCCACTAGATAACGTCGACGACGATGACGACGACTACGAAGAATTCGAAGGCGAGTACGACGAAGACTGTGAGTACGCCTCCTCTGGGCGTGAATATGTTCGTATCGATAACGACTATTATGATCGGTACTAGCAAACGACGGGTTTTGTCGCCCTAATCTCGATACCCCGCACAGCATCCCCCTGTGCGGGGTATTTTTTCCCATCTGGTGAATCGAGTGCGAATCAAATTACGCCGTAAAGGCAACCTTCTTTTCGTCTATCCGCTCAAAGCCACCCTCGGCAAGCTGCTGGAGGCAGAGCTTAGCTACAACTACAAGTACTTCTTGCGCGGGCAAGAGTTACGCCTAGCTAGGTTAGAGGGCGGATTTGGGACAGGTCCGTTTCGTTACGAGAAGGTCAACTGTTTTGACTATCACAAGGGAAAGCTGATTACGCCGTATGGCTTCCGTAAACGGGTGCAGACGCTATTGCGTAAGTCTGGGTATAGCTACAACTACAAGGATTTGACGCCCCACCCGAATCCAGAGGTTTACAAACCCGACTGGCCGGCGGTCAAGCAGATGGCCAAGCTTCGGCATCGTCAGGAGGAGTGTCTGCGCATTTTTGCAAAATACGAATACGCTAGGCTCGACTGTCCGACGGGATACGGTAAATCGTTTCTCATAGCTCAAGCGTGCCGACTGTTCTGGAAGGCGAAGTTCGATATCGTCGTCAAACCCGTTCCAGTGGCTAAGGACATCTATGCCGATTTGTGCGGCAAGTTGCCGGATGTAGGCATGCGTGGCGGCGGCAAGCGCGAGTCGGGTCGGAGAGTAATGGTCTATACCGCAGACTCCCTGCAGCACAGCGAAGGCGATGCTGACTTCCTTATAGGCGATGAAATACAGGAGTTAGGTACAGAGAATTACCTTACGCAGCTCAGTAAGTACCGTAAGGCAAGGATGATAGGGCTCTCTGCCTCCCATGAGAGGCCAGACGGGGTGGACTTCGAGCTCGAGGGTGCATTTGGCCCTATCAGGATACAGATCCATTATCAGGAAGCTGTAGATAACCAGATGATCGTGCCTATCAAGGTTCTGTGGCGCGATGTTGTTATGGATATCAATCCGTGCGACGGCGCCCCAAATCCTGTAGAGAAAGCCAGGGACGGGCTGTGGCGCAATTCTGACCGCAATAAACAGATCGCCGCAGACGCCGCTAGTTTCCCCGACAGCGCGCAGGTTTTAATTGTCGTCAATACCCTGGAACACGCCGTACACTTGAAGCGGTACCTTCCTGGCTTTACGCTTTGCTACGGCAACTCTGTCACAAACTTTGTAGACATGAAAAAATATGCCGAGCAAGGGATTCTTAGGCACAATGAGCCAAAGATGACGACATCGCGACTAGATGGGCTGAAGCGCGATTTTGAACAAGGTAAGCTCAAGAAAGTCATTGCTACCGGCATCTGGAACCGGGGTGTGAACTTTCGCAAACTTCAGGTCTTGATTCGCGCAGATGCTGGCGGAAGCTCTATCGCAGATACACAAATTCCTGGCCGCGTTTGCCGCCTCGGAACAGAAGATGCACCTAAGAATTTTGGGCTGCTTATTGATTACCGTGACCAGTTTGATCCAGGTTTTGCTCGCAAGGCAAAATCTCGAGAAAAGAACTACGACAAACATGGCTGGACCCAGGAATTCCCTTCTGGCGGTAGTTCATTTCGGCACGTGATTTCGAACGACGTATGAAAACAGACAAAAAAATAAGACTGCGAAAACTGGCTATAGCTATTCGCCAAGAGTATATTCGGTGCCGGCGGAGATTTGAGTCTTCCCGGACCGGTATAGCCAGTAACTGGCGCCCAGGGCCTGTATTGGACGGCAGCGAAGATCGGCTTGGCAACAAACATAAGCCGATCTGGCCGCAAATTGCCAAGTGTTTCTGCGACAACAAAATCAACGCCCTGGACTACATAAACGCGTGCTTCTGGAATGCGAAATTCTCTCCCCCGACTCCAAAACAGTTAATGGCTGCCAAGAATTTGGATTGGTATCAGGAGTCACAGCGCATGGCGGCTGAGGAGGCGGAGACGATTTTCAAGTCCATGTGCGAATTCTGCAAAACAGAGATACTTCGATCCCCGTTTAAGGGCCCCAATAAAGAAGCGATGACGGCGGTACTTCTTGACGACGATTTACCGCTTAGCGCCTTGTTTCGCTATTGTTTGGCCATCAATGAAGATGTAGAAATTGTGGCTGCAACCTACAAGGCTCAGGCCGTACTCGAATATATGCGCAACCCAGAACTATACGACGCTGTTTGGGGTGACGCGTGGATCCCTAAGCGCTTTCGTGACGAGGCAGAGACACTATGGATCGGGATGTAATCCGAAGCAAGACAGCAAAGGTTATCGAGCGCGATGCTCCGGTGTCGTTCCGCGAGAAGGAACTTATGCTGATGATTTTGCTGCGGGATAAGGTTGCGTTTGAGCAGGTTAAAGACAGGCTGACAGAGGATTGTTTCGGCGAGTATGAAACAGGGTTACAAGTTCTATGGATCGCCTTAAACCTGTTTTATGACGGCCATGGCGAGATAATGCCGTCCCGCGAGCCGCTGTTTGCTCTCGTCCAGACTGAGCTAGACGAGCTTCCTGACCCAGTCTCCGAAGAGGATGCCGAGAGCTTAACCGACACCATCTACACTGCGTACGAATTGGACGATCCAAGCCCTACGGACAGGAAGTACGCTTTGGGCGTGGCTGAACGGTTGTTGCAGCAGCAGGTGGCTATAAAGACCAGGAAGCTCCTCGAGGAAGACGACGACACCCCTACCGATCTCCCCAAGCTATTGCAAGCGCTGGCAGATCAGTCGGCTGCGGCGGCTAATATCCAGCCATCTTCAATCAACATACCGTTTCCAGAGGGCTGGGAAGAGTCTCTGCAAGATGGAATCAGGAAGAAACCAACGCGCCTGCCGTTCATGGACTACTTTCTTGGCGGCGGCCACGCTCCTGGTGAGACATACCTGATTCTTGGCCCCTATGGAACCTGTAAAACCCTTCTTGCGGTACAGGGCTCAATTGAAGCTGCTATACAGGAGCAAGCATTACAGAAGGAAAGCGACGACGGAAAAACAGGAGTATGTTACCTGTTCGCCTATGAGGCCATCCTTTCAGAGCTTAGATTGAGGGCCCTGGCTTGTGCTGCACAAATTAGTTATCCGGGGCTAATAAATCACGGGATCAGAGGTTTAAGCGATTCGAACAATCTGAAGGAATATGAAATCAAAAAGTTCCAGCGGCAGATTCAGGCAGGGTTGCCAGTCCCGGGCGAGATAGAGCGCATGCAGGCGTGCCAAGAAGTGCTCAACCGTAACTGGCGCCCAATATCTCTGTCTGCGGGGGAACAAGACGAAAACGGCCTTTTCGACGTAAACCGTGGCGCTGGGTTGGTTCCAGAAATATCGGCAAGGATTCAAAATGACCTGGATCAAAATCCAGGCACTTTTTGTGCTGGTGTGTGGGTTGACTATTTAGGCACTATGGTTGAGCGGCACATTACAGCCCATAACAAAAACCGTGACGAGACACGCCACTTACTCAAAAGCGCCCCATTGTATCTGGCCCAGATGGTGGGGCAGCGCTTCGACTGCCCCGTATGGGCTTTTCATCAGTACAGCGGCTCCGCCAACGAGCGAAAACCCGGGGCGGATATGTCACAAACAGACGCCGCCGAGTGTAAGAGCATAGCCGAACACGTCGCTTTCTCTTTTGCGCTTGGCACCAAGACCGATGACCAGCTGGTGGTCCTATCGGTCGAAAAGACTCGCCGAGATGTTCATAGGCCTAAGACTGTCTTGAAGGTCCACGGAGAATTCCAGACCGTAATAGACACTCGAGGGCAGTATACAGTTGATCCAACCTCGAAGATGATCGTACCCGCTAAAGATTACAATCGGGTATCGGGCGGAGCTAAGTCGACTAAGAAATCCAATGATGACACCCGGGACCAGATAGCGGCTGTTGGATTCTAGTATGACTATGACTATCACCCTCCAAAATGAGCAACTGTATAAAATGCTTTGCCGGTATTTCGGCAATAGTGCAGTAGAGGTTGTAGCCCCGGGCGAGCCTATGGCTGCACAGTATGTACGTAAGACGCTTCCTAAGAGAAAAGGCGAGAAGAAACGCCGTAAAATCAAGACGCTTCAGGTCTTATCGTCTGGCGAGGAATTCAAGGCTAATTGCCCGTTCTGCAACGACACTCGGCACCGACTTCTCATCAACCACAGGTGGGGGGTTCCAGATCCTAAATCTGGCGGTAATAATCTGTGGTTGGCGCAATGTTTCAATGAGTCTTGCTTGTCGTCGTATGACAACCGCAGACAGCTTTTTGAGGCGGTTTATTCGTTTGCAGGCCAGATGAAGGGAGTAAAGGCCTACTCTCCCAAGGCTTACGAACCTACAGCCCAGGTTGTCGATCCCAAGATGCCGGAGAAAGTCGTCCGCCTAGATAAGCTTGCTGCCGCGGACCCCCATCACCATTGTTTGGCGTATCTAGAAGAGCGTGGGTTTGACCCCGTCAAACTCGGCAAAGTGTTCAAGCTAGCTTATTGTGAACAAAGCAGCGACATCCTTGTTGAGGGCCGCCTCATTATTCCTATCTTCTTCGAAGGTAAGTTCATGGGGTGGCAGGCTCGCATGCTGGAGGAGTTCCACAAAGGCGGGCCCCCGAAATATCTGACGATGAAGCATATGCGCAAGTCGTTGCTGATGTACAACTTCGATCAAGCAATCCGTTACAAGACATTTGTCATTGTCGAGGGGCCCAGCGACGTATGGGCTGTTGGAAGCTGTGCAGCCGCGTTGCTAGGTAAGACGATGAACGTGGCAATGCGAAAAAAACTTGTATCGGCCTTGCACCCAGAACAGACAGTTGCTATTGTATTGGACCCTTCGCAGTCGGAGGCAGAATCTAGAAAGATTCACCACATACGGAAGCTGTACCGGCAACTGGAGCCCGGTCTTCCAGGGCGAGTATTTGAAGTCTATCTTCCTGGGGATTTTGACCCAGGGAGTATGGACAGGAAACCGCTTCGGCGGCAGATTAGTCGAGCAGGCGAAGCCGCAGGCGTCCCTGTTTCTTTCGAGAGGTTTAGATGAGGCGGTCGCGTCAATTTGTGCCCCTGACAGCTCCTGGTATGCCTGTCCCCGGGCCCACTTTCTCAGCTATGGCTGAGCGATTCGGCGATAATAGCGAGGTTTCTGCTGGTCCGGATGGTGCGCTCAGATTAACTAAAGCAGATAGGCCGTTAACCCAGCTGTACAAACGGGCTCTTTATTCTGAGGGCGAGTTTACAGTTCGGCTTCCGGTAACGGCCACACATACGCAGTTGCTTACGGTCATCTCCGGCCGGCGCATGGATTCTACTTCCGCAGGACCTGTTCCTGCCGACGTTATGGTAGTGGGAAAAATGCTAGGCGAGGAGGAAGTAGGCCGAGGTGTAACCATGGTCGGACCATCGGGCAAGCTGTTTTGTCAGACGTTACAAGAGCTCGGTATAGACTACTCTCGCTGGTATGCAACTAACGTTCTGAAGACCGAGCACCCTTCTGGTCGCGGCGGCTTGAAGGCAGGCTGGATCAAAGATTTTCTTCCGGTTCTTCATGAAGAGTTGCGTATAGTACGCCCTAAGTACATCTTGTGCCTGGGGGCTGATGCCAGTAAGACCCTACTTGGAAAGCATGCAACAGTCACCAAGATGCAGGGGCGCGTCGAGGAGCTGACATTCCCTCTCCCTGAGGGCGGAGAGCATACAGCGCAAGTAATGGTGTGTACACACCCTGCACAGGTTTGCCGTGATCCCGCTATCCAGCCGCAGTTGGATCTAGAGCTATCTAAGTTCTTGCGGCTGACCCAAGGACATCGACCAGATCTCGCAGAAGAGGGGATTCGTCACTGGAATATCCACTCTATCGATGAGCTTCGGGAGGTTTTGTCTCGAATAGATAAAACCCCGATGGACAATTTCATTGGGCTTGA
>CAYGNZ010000086.1:10492-10724 GCA_964351345.1 uncultured Bdellovibrionales bacterium
CCGAATGGAATGGTCAGCATCCGCAAAACGATAACTGGTACCTTCGGACTGTGCAGCTCAGCTGGGCAGATAAAACTGCCGCGGTCATTGTTCTGCGCGAGGCGGGCGGGAAAGTCTCGTTTCAGGGCGATATTCAGCAGGCATTTGCCGAGGTTAAGGAATGTCTTCGCGGGCGGCGTATATGTGGGCACTTCCTCGTATCCGACCTGGAGAACTTAGTTCCTGCTGGTCT
>CAYGNZ010000087.1:0-4725 GCA_964351345.1 uncultured Bdellovibrionales bacterium
GTAAAGCTTGGTGAGAGTTGTTCGGTTTTTAACTCATTCTCCTGTGCATCAAACGCCACTACTCTCGTAGGTGCGCGATACTCTACTTTGTCTACACTTTCTGCCGACTCGGTGGAAAGTGTCCCGCGAACATCTTTATCAAAGGCCAGGGTAAAACTATAAGGATTGAGCCAGCGAAATCGACGATTTGTATCAGTGAGATACAGTTCGACCACGAACTGCTCACCGACTTTTTCGGTCTTGCGCACTTCGCTCAACACTCCGCTCGGCATTTCTTTAGTGAGAATCTCGTGGCTTAAAACGACGTAAGTACAGCCAGCAGCAACGAGTGAAAGAATAAAAAATATCCATGAACGACCCTGAAGCCTTGCTCGTTTAGGAAGAAGCGGCATAACCTCGGGACCAGCGATACCTATCTCCTCCTTACCCTCCTTCGGAAGCAGGATAATAAAAGCACTACCGGCAACGGCGGTTGCCAACACGTCTCCGTAGGAACTCAAGAGAATTTTCGCGATCGTTGACGCAAATCCGTAATACGAGCCGGAGAGTAGGTCAATCAATGCGCTCGGGAGCACATTGGCAAACCAGACCAGAATAGAAACTTGAAAAGTTAAAACTGCATGCTTGGCCCCAAATTGCAGTGAACGCGCAAATCCAAGCTCGAAAATCGATTTATTTTTGAAAAGTGATAATTGTGGTTGGGGAATACGACTCTTGGCAAAGTAGTCCTCGTCAAACTCTTCTTCTTCCTCCAAATCATCTCGCTTCTCCATCGGCGCAAAAAGTTCACCCACACAAAACGCTGGTGCCCAAACAAGAAAGAGCACCAGGAAAACCAGAGGGAGCACAAGGGCTGAACAAAGGACCAAGGAAAGCAGCGCAGCATAACTTAGAAAAATTTTAGGTAAGTAACGCAGTCCCTTTCGCGCAAGATCGGAGACCTCAAGCGCTTCACCTCGGAAATAGGTCACACAGGCAATCAACACCACAGAGAGCAACCATGCTTTCGCCGCAAGTGACAAAATAATCACCACAAAGAATTGCTGCTGATCGAGCGGTTGAGAATATTGGAAATATGCCGTGGATATCTCCACGATCCCCGACAAGAGGCAGAGAAATAGCAGCAAGCTTTTATGCGCGATCGCGAACCCTATCCCCCTATCCAGGGCGGCAACTGAGGAGTTCTGGTTCAAAGCGGTATCTTGCATATTTAAAACTATTGTCCTAATTCTTTGCTCAAGAATAGGTCTGGCTCGCTACTATAGAGGATAAGCAATAGAGTATGTAGCACAGCTCGCTTGGCTTAGACATTGCCTGAGTTCTGAGAACCTACACCCCACCAATCAGCCTACTGTACGCTAAGAACAAATGCAAAAAATACAACATTATTTGATTTTTCGCGGCGAGAAGATTCCATGTCTGCGCGCGCCGTTTTCTCTCTCCTCAGCTCCCGCCGAACTTCTCAAAAGAAACTCAGAAATACGTAGTCCAGGAGTTTTCACCACTTTCCGCACCTTCGCTCCCCAATCTTCAGGGAGACCATGCCGAGTTCTCGGCTTCTCCATGCACATTGAGCGCGTAACTCGTAGCGCGTGCGCGCTTGGCATTCTCTCTGAGGCCGCACTTGCGGCAACCTCGGACGAAATACGTGTCCATCTGCAAAGTAGCCTTCAGCAACGACATTCAGCGTCTGCAGAAAATGTCGCACTGCGAGTCCGAATTATTATCCGTGCAAAGGATTGTTTCGAAATTACTACCGAACCTTTACGCACTGATTGGGATCAACTATCCGCAGTGGAACTTCAAACCGTGGAAACAAAGAGAATTTATCCTCAACATAAATCCACGGCGACTGAGGCTTCAATCCTCGCACGCGAAGATGCCGTAAGGAAGGGAGCTCAGGAGGCTCTTCTGACAGTATCAAACGTCGTTACGGAAGGAGCCTGGAGTAATTTTTTCTACATTGATGCCTCTGAGCGGCTTTGTACTTCCGCAGAGTGCCTGCTGCCTGGCATCACACGTCATTTCGTATTGCGTGACTTTGAGCATCATTTTACAAAACTCACCACTGATGCAATCCCTGCACAGGTGCAATACGCCTTCGTCTGCAATTCCACCAGTGGTATTATCCCGGTTTCACGTATTAACCAACACCTGATTCCCCACTCAGAAAACGCTTCTGCGATACATACGCTCACGCAGTGGTATGACAAGCTGATAGAAAGCGAAGCCGAAGAAGTTGCTGACTAAGGCCACATTGAATATTTCTTAAAATTGGGGCAGCGTGACTCGATGCTGGAAAACCTTGACCGACTTTTGCATGCACACTCCCCGTTGCTAATGGGCACGCTGAATTGCACGCCTGACTCCTTTAGCGATGGGGGTCAGTATCTCGCAGCATCAAATGCCATCGCTCATGCAGAACAGCTTATCTCCGACGGTGCGCACCTGCTTGACATCGGTGGGGAATCAACCGCACCGGGAAGCACTGCGGTCGATGGCGAAACCGAATTGGCTCGAATCGAGCCTGTTGTTACTTCCTTCGGCAAACGTTTTTTTCTTTCGATAGATACCCACAAAACCCAGGTCGCCGAGCGCTGCCTGAGTTTAGGAGCCCGTCTGATTAACGATGTCACTGCCTTGCGCGCTGAGCCCGAATTGGCCAAGGTCATCAGCGAGCATCAGGCGTATGTCGTATTGATGTATTCACAGCAAGAGGGAGGCAGTCCTCACGTCGGGGAGGCGCAAAAAGAGTATCAGGATGTAATTGAAAGTATTTCCTCATTCCTTTCGCAAAGAATTGAGTTTGCGCTCTCTCAGGGCATTGAAGAATCAAAAATCATTCTCGACCCTGGTATGGGCGGATTTTTAAGTCCCAATCCGAAATATTCCTGGGAGGTAATCCGTCGGCTTTCAGAACTGCGTGAGCGATTTCGTTCTTTTCCTCTACTCATCGGCACCTCGCGTAAAGGATTCCTTGGCGGAGCGGTCACCGAAAGAGATCCGGCCTCGCAACTGACCGCAATCGCCTCGTTTCAAGGCGGGGCTGATATTATCCGCACGCACAACGTCACGATGGCGGTCGAGTTTTTCAGTGTTTGGAAAAAATGCTGCGAACAGGACGCTAGTTAGATTTTTTACGTAGCAGGGCAAGAAGTTCTGAAGTTGTTTTGCCAAGAATAGGATGGCGCCAGTCAGGAGCTATCTCGAGCATCGGCTCAAGCACGAACGGTCTCTTATGCATTTCAGGATGCGGGATGAGAAGCTCTTCGGTTTGCACCACGCGCTCATCACAGGCAACGATATCGAGATCAATTATTCTTGGACCCCAGCGAACCTTTTCGTTCTCTCTTGCCCTTCCGAGCTCTCGTTCGATGTGGAACAAAATCTCAAGCAAGTTGAGAGGCTCTAACTCCGATTCAATAGCGATAACACCGTTTAGATAGGGGGGAGGGTTCTCTAGAGGCCAGTCTGGATGCACGAGCGCTTCGTTTTCAATCCAATCGGATTTTAGCGTCACCGTACCGGCGAGTTTGTCGATCAAAGAAACCGCTCGGTCAAAATTCGCCGCGCAATCTCCTTGGTTACCTCCTAGACCGATTATATATCTCACGCTAATTCCATACCAGCATTACGCATGCGATTCTGCCAACATTGACCCCGATCAAGCGCGGTGTTCCGAGCCTGACGAACTACGCCTCATAGTAAAGGGGAAAGTACCGATAAAAACAAGGTGATAGGGGCCGCTATTCGCACTCGGCACATTAAGAAGAGGATGCTAAGCTGAAGTGATGGGTTCTTGTCCTTTTTAGAGATGCTTTTCACCCAAGCTGAGTTTTGCCCTTTGCCGTGTTTGCAAATTTACTCTTCATCTTTCTCTGCCTTTTAGTCTTCCTCAGCAATTATTTGCGTGGCCAGACTGTGCTTTGGCCCCTCCTTGCTTTAAGTTTGTTTGTGATTAGTCAGGCGCTTCGGCTGCTACAGTTGCGACGGCGCAGCGATTTTCTTGGTCAATTAAAAAGCCATCGCAAAGAACTTCGACGAGGGTCGACTGTCGCCGTCGATGGGCTCGTTTTACGTTACGATACTCCCCTAAAATCTTATGCACTAAGCGTGGGAATGCTCTTTAGTAGCATCGAGATTCCCTCGACATATCGGATTAGCGATGGTGAGGGGCAGCTTGAACGGGTGTGGTTCTCCGTGGCGACCTTGTTCACCGGTTGGTGGTCGATTACCGGCCCTCTTTCGACGATTCAAACGCTGAGCGAGAATTTGAGCGGAAAAACTCAAAGCGTGGCCGAGCTGATCGACGCCTGCTATCTTCGGAAAACGGCAGAACAGTCCGAAGAGAAAAATACAAGTAGTTCAGCTACTTAAACTGAGCTGCAGCGATTAGTAAGGATTTTAGTCAGGAAAGTTGAGAAATTTCCCCGGGATAAGTATTATTTCCCCCTCTAGACAAGCTGCATTCGGATTATCGGCGCAGACCCACATTTACGAGCAGCCCCAACGAACATTAATTGAGGTGTATGAAGCCAACGACAGATAACTCAGTGCCCGCAACACCCCTGCTCGATTCTCTCGCTTCTCCAGCGGATCTACGATCAATGTCTCGCGAGGAACTCTCTCAACTATGCGATGAGTTACGTCTTGATCTTATCCATCGTGTGAATGAAGTCGGCGGCCACTTTGCTTCGAGTCTTGGTGTCACAGAGATCACTGTTG
>CAYGNZ010000087.1:4735-6323 GCA_964351345.1 uncultured Bdellovibrionales bacterium
CCGCCAACTGGGAGGAATCTCAGGTTTCCCTCGTCGATGTGAGAGCGAATTCGACACCTTCGTTGTAGCGCATGCAGGAACAAGTATTTCTGCGGCAGCGGGGATGCTTGAGGCAAGTCACCAAAATGAAGAAGATCGTAATGTTATCGCCGTCATTGGTGATGGTGCGATGACTGCGGGGATGGCATTTGAGGCGCTAAATCACTCGGGAGAACTTCACAAAAAGCTGATCGTCATACTCAATGATAACGAAATGTCGATCGCGCCCAATGTAGGCGCGCTGAGCTGGATGTTCTCACGCACACTGACGGGTAAGCTCTCCACTACGGCACGAAGACACTTCAAAAGCCTTGTTGAACGAGGAGTGATTCCTCATTCTTTTTACCGTGCCCTCGATAGAGCAGAAGAGGCTGCTCAGGGATTTTTCTCAACACCGGCAATGCTGTTTGAGTCCTTCGGTTACCGGTACATGGGGCCCATTGACGGTAATAACCTAGATCAGGTACTCGATGCTCTTCAGCGAGCAAAAGAACAAGACGGACCAGTGCTCATTCATGCCCTCACGGTAAAAGGGAAAGGCTATCAAGCGGCGGAAGCAGATCCCGTAGGCTACCACGCCGTAAAACCCTTTCAGCTTCTTGGTGGTTCTCCAAAGAGCTCGGAGAAGAAAAAACCCTCTCCTCCGAGTTATACCAAAGTGTTTGGCGATACCTTGCTTGAGCTTTGTCAGGATAACGATAAGGTAATTGGAATTACCGCAGCGATGCCAGATGGCACCGGACTTTCAACGTTGGCTGAGAAAATGCCCGAACGCTACTACGACGTGGGCATTGCCGAACAGCATGCCGTCACTTTTGCTGCCGGAATGGCGTGCGAAGGTATCCGACCAGTAGTCGCGATTTACTCAACCTTTCTCCAACGCGGATATGATCAAGTAGTGCATGATGTCTGCATTCAATCGCTTCCAGTTATTTTTGCCATGGACAGAGCGGGCCTCGTCGGTTCCGATGGTCCCACGCACCACGGTGTTTTTGATATTAGCTACTTGCGCTCACTGCCCAATATGGTGGTGATGGCACCGAAAGATGAAGCCGAGCTGCGTGATATGATGGCGACCGCGGTTAACTATACCGAGGGTCCAACCGCGATCCGATACCCACGGGGCACCGCGACGGGAGCTGATATCTCCTCACCACCACGTCCACTAGAGATTGGAAGCTGCGAAGTACTACGGAAAAGCCAAGCAAGTGGCGGTGCGTTGCTTATTGGCATAGGCCAAACTGTATTGCCATGCCTTGAGGCCGCAAAGGAACTAGCCAAGGAAGGAATTGAATGCACAGTGGTCAATGCTCGATTTGTAAAGCCGCTTGATGCCACCATTCTTCAACTTATCGGTGAACACGATATTGTCCTTACGGCTGAGGATCATGCTCGTATGGGAGGCTTTGGTAGTGCGC
Source organism: uncultured Bdellovibrionales bacterium (assembly GCA_964351345.1). GTDB lineage: Bacteria > Bdellovibrionota_C > UBA2361 > SZUA-149 > SZUA-149 > SZUA-149. Next base: position 6,193 of record CAYGNZ010000087.1, read on the forward strand.
TGCTTGAGGCCGTACATGACTCAGGTGAGCAGGTCTTCACACCAATTATTCGACTCGGGATTGAGGATTGTTTTGTTGAACATGGAACTCAGCAGGAGCTCTATGCTCAGTGCGGCTTTGATACACAAGCA
>CAYGNZ010000087.1:6333-7239 GCA_964351345.1 uncultured Bdellovibrionales bacterium
TAGTTCGCAATATTCGACAGGCATTCGCAAAGCGCGGCAGCCTGCCGCAGCGAGCCGCGGCAAACGCCTAGCGCTATCCTTAGAGGGTATACCGAACTACTGTATCGGTGTACTTGGGGCGACCCCCACTACCTGAACCCCTGGTAGTCCCGTCGCACGTGCAACACCCGCACTGCCGGTTTGCGGCAAGATATACAAAGTAGAGTCACTTGGTCGAAATACCGCATAGTCTACGTTGGTGCCGTCTGAATATGTTCCCTGCACGGGAACGTCTCCTGGAAGACCCCAGGGAACTCCAATCTGCGAGCCGCCAGAATGACGAACAAACCAGGTTCCGGTGGATCCACGCCAAACCACCTTATCAGTTCTTCCGTCACCATCGAAATCAGCAACCCGTGGGGTGTCACTGCCGATTCCCCACTGCACGGCCTCTATCGGCGCACCAGAACGTCCATCAAGCACATACCAAACCGCAGGACCTGGACGCCATACCGCGGGGTCAGTCCAACCATCCCCGTTGAAGTCTCCGGCAACCGGCACATCTCCGGGCAGTCCCCAGTTATATATCGCGGCAAGTCCGTTACTTGAACGAATCGCATACCACACGCTAAATCCAGATCCATCATTCGGGCGATACACCGTGATGTCACTGATGCCATCGCCATCAAAATCCGCCGCAACCGGAACATCCCCGACGGTTCCCCAAAGATGTGTTTGTAGACCACCACTGGCTAAGTAGACTGTCCAAAAACCTCCGGCGAACGTTGCGGTATCAAGCTGACCATCACCATCATAGTCCCCGCGTACAAATTGAGTGCCCGCGAGCGCTCCAATACTTGCCGCAGACGAAGAAGAGAAGCCAACAGTATAGAGCACTTGCGTTGTGATCGAATACAGAAGTGCGGT
>CAYGNZ010000087.1:7249-10238 GCA_964351345.1 uncultured Bdellovibrionales bacterium
TTCCAGAATTTCGCATTGAAAAATAGCGTGCTTCAACGAGAGGCAAGAGGTCACTCGGTAGGCCGAGTTGGAAAATGCTTAGCGTTTGATTGTCCCCGCGAATATACCAGAAGGCTTCTCTCGTTCGGTAGACTGCGATCTCATCGAAGCCATCACCGTCAAAGTCAGCCGCAACGGGCACATCTCCTCCAAGACCAAACTGAATAGTTTGACCACCACGAATTATCCACTCACCCGTCGTGGGTCGCCACACCGCATACTCGCAACGTCCATCTCCATCAAAATCAGCAGGGACAGGAATGTCTCCCAGTTGTCCGTGTACCACGGTCTCGTTTTGTGTGATAAAAGTTGAAGTCGTTGGTCGATAGACGGCAATATCATCACCACCAGTGCCGTTAAAGTTACAAGGAACCGGAATATCTCCACCTTGACCGAGCTCAACCACCACATCATCGCCTGACTGGGAGCTTCGGTAAATAAATAGACCAGATGCTGAGCGATACACCGCGATATCATCCCGGCCATCGTTGTCAAAATCTGCGCCCGATACCGGAAGATCGTTTGCCGCTCCGAATGCAACACTTTCAACAATCCCCGTTCCCGAATAGGTGATAAACCAAGTGTTCGAACTCGGTCGAAAGACCGCGTAATCAGTCACGCGATCTCCGTCGTAATCGGCAGGCACAGGAACATCATTCGGAAGTCCAAACTGCTGCGTACGAAGAGTTCCTAAATCATTTTGCTGGGCATTGTTTGAGAACCACTGCCCAGTCGTGTTTCGAAACACGGAGAGATCTGCTTTTCCGTCACGATCAAAGTCGCCTTGAGCATGTGTGCTCGGTAAGGGGCTGACGTTTGGATCATTGTTAACGGTAATTGTTAGGGTCGCGCTTGCACTCGCATTTGATGGATCAGTAACACTTAGTTGTATGCTGTAGTTTCCGCTTTGATCGCCAGCGGGTCTCCAAGTGAATAATCCGGTAGATGAGTTCAACAGGGCTCCTGCGGGAAGATTGCTCGCCGCATACTCCAAGGTGTCACCATTGGAATCGGATGCCTGAATTTGTAGCGACAAGAGCTGACCTTCAGCCAAGGTTTGCGCTGCGGGCGTACTTATCGTTGGCGCGCTGTTACCACCGCCAGCAGCAAGCACCGTAATAACCACTGTTTCGCTATCTGAAAGATTGGTCGCATCGGTCACGGTAAAGGTCACCGAAAATGTCGTCTGCGTTTGGTTTGTCGGCACCGTGCCCAGGGCAGGAGTGTAGGTAAATGTCGGAGAATTAAAACTCGCTCCCGTTGGCAGTCCACTTGCGGTTGCAATCGGCACACCACCATCGACATCGGTTGCAGAGAGAGTGAGAGAAAGTGTGGCTCCCTCGGTTACTTGCTGAGGTCCAATTGGCGCGAGCACCGGAGGATTCTGACCGCCGCCGCCGCCACCACCGCCGCCGCCGCCAGCAGAAAGGCAGCTTGCGGTACTCAAGAATGAGTTAATGGAATTCTGACTAGGATTTGAGAAAGTGTTCGCATTGAAATTCAGCGATGGACACATGATCAGCAGCGAGCCTCCCCCGCATCCCGTCGTGTCATGATTTGCACCAAAATTGTGTCCTAGCTCATGCGCCACGAGAGGAACATCAACTGCAGCTTGATCGAGAAACTGAGATAGCCCGTAACGAAAATTCGTACAAACTGCGCTGAGAAAGGCTACGCCGATTGTGCTCCCATCAAGCTCTCTTCCTGTCCACAAATGGGCAAGATCGTAATTTATCGAATTTGCGAAGTTTGCCTGCCAGTGAGCGACAAACTGATCAAGAAGTGTGCCTGCGTCACTCGAGGTGTACGGATCATTCGCCACACTCCATACGTTTTGGCTCACGACCTGAAAATCGACTTCGAAAGTATTGAGATAGATTGCTTCAACACCATTGAGGATGCTGAGAATCTCGGCATTGGTATTCGCTCCAGATTTTTGGAAGAATTCAAAATCCGCATCAGTTGCAATTTCAGCAACCTTCACGGCTGAGATGCCTACGTTTCCAGTAGAGAGATTTAAGTGAGACGTTCCCGACGCAGAGCCATGTGCGTGCTCCGCTCCGTTTGGCATTCCACAGCGAGCGACCATTGCGGCTACTTCAGCATCACTGAGCGCATTCACCGTATACTCTAGAGAGGCATCTTCTGAAGGCGCAAGACGATAGTAAATACCAGCGGTGCGAAAATGTCCGTGGAGATATCTGCTACCACTCGTAGGGTTTTTGATGAGAGCAAATCGAAAGAAATCTTTTTTATCTTTCTGTACATCCGCGGCCTTAAACAACTGTATTTGAACTGGGTCAGGTTCGGGTCCGTTTTCTCCGGTGATCCAGGCTGCGTAGTTGCTTGAGCGAATATCGTGAGGCTCAAGCCATGCGGTCACACTGCCGGATTCGGTAGGAAGTTGAAGCGCCATGCGCGGCTTCTCATCTGCTGAGAGAAACGCCTTTCCTGCGTTATCGAGGCTATCAAGCACCGATTCGCTTATACTAATTGAGAACTCTCGTCCGCTATCTGCAACCGCATGAGGAACAAAGCAAAAAATAGTTACTAGAATAGCGAGGGGGAGGAATCGGACTTGTTTAATTGGGACCACGATACAACAACTCTCTTTTACACCTTTGCACAAGCACGCAGCCTCACCTGGATGAAGATAAGTAGGCAGAAAAACTACGCAACAAAACAGGGGAAACGAAAGAGACTCGTCCCTGCTAGAGAGTAGATCGCCAAAAAAGAGGATTTTCTTAACAAGAATAAAGGAGTGTAATTCCGTGCTTTTAGACACAGTTTTGGGACGAAATCCCTTGTTTTTGGGCAATTAGCCGAAGAGAGACTAAGAAGAGCTCGTGAAATTGCGGGACAATTGCTGGCTGTCGCTGCCGAAACGTGAGGACTGTGTTGCTGAAAAACTTACTTCAGCGAGGCGACCGTGCTTTGGACGGAGTCCTGA
>CAYGNZ010000087.1:10248-10545 GCA_964351345.1 uncultured Bdellovibrionales bacterium
CGATATCAAGCTCGATATCAACCTCTTCGCCGACCACCATTTGTCCGGCTTCAGTGAGATCGTTCCACTTCAGACCATAGTCGTAGCGATTAAGTTTTCCTACCGCTTTGAATTTTGAACGAGCTTTTTTTCCGTCTCGAACCTTGTGAGCAATATGGTCAACCTCAAGTACGATCGGTCGAGTCACACCACGGATGCTCAGTTCTCCGTGCATTTGATACTTCCCGTTGCCCCGCTTTACCACCTTGGTGCTGCGAAACTGCATATCAGGGAACTTTAACTGATTGAAGAAAACTT
>CAYGNZ010000088.1:0-10514 GCA_964351345.1 uncultured Bdellovibrionales bacterium
GTGCTGTCAGAAGATGACGACGAGGGCAGGTTTTGGGGGAGTACACGCCGTACTCGCCACGCCCCGCGCCCGATCCCGCGGCACCACCCGGCAGCACGCTGATTTCGTCAGTTACAGCCGTGGGAACGGGCGTTCTCGTTGGTTGGCGAGTACGCTGGTACTCGCCCAAGATCGTGGAATTCTGCGGGAAGCTTGGCACATATGTGGAACGTCAGGATGCGTCAGCCTCACTGTCTTGTCGAACGGATGCTTGCCCGTTGTTTCCACTTATTGTGCCGTTGATATTCCGTGTGGAGGGCAGGAGCTTCTGAGTTGCATGCATCCTTAGTCCTTGGGCGATAGTGCGTAATCTTCCGTACCCACGCCCGCGCCACAAGAAGCGTAAAATGCCGAGGTTTGCTAGGTCCGTGAGATCGTTGCGGGCTTGAAGTGCCCGACTTTCTATGGTTTCAACGTAGCTCCTAAGTTGTTTGATGTGCTCGTTTAGCTTGCGATTTTCCATGATGATAGTCGCATCTGATTTCGGTTCATACTTAATGATTTGATCAGGTGAGCACTCGATTCGGCTCAAACGATCATACTTAACGCTGCTTAATAGCTTCACACGGGCGAGGGCGTTCATAGCAGGCGTGGCAGGGTTTTCCGAGGACAGTCGGTCGCGGCAGAACGGAAAATTTTCGTTCTGGACATTGCTGTGCTGGGGTAGAAGAGTCGAGCGCCGGTGCAGACAAGAGAGGAGGAAGTGTATATAGAGGCAAAAGTGAGCAGTCTTTCGATTAAAGGCGGTGCGAAGTAAATCCGCCGCGCCTGGTGCAGTTTGCGTAATATCTCGGGATACGTGAAGAGCCACTTGCCAAATTGGCGGATTCGAGGTTTTGTTGGGTAATTCCCAAGCGACTTGTTGCTCGGCAAATGATGTTTTCGAGATGTCGTCGCCTACCTTTTCTAGGGCGGATTCAATCTCTGTGGCGAATTGCTGTATGTTCTTCCATACGGTTTGGAAGTAGAACGTATTGCTTAGCGCTGCTAAAAGTTCTGAGAAGTCCTTTTCGGACTTGGCAAGCGCTCCGGGGGTACTGTAGTCTCTTGGGTAGATCGAGTAGAGAGAGAGAGCCCCGATTGCGTATATATCGGTCGGCGTTCGCCATTGTGGTAGTTCCACAATTTTGGGGAGCGGAAGTTTGACCGGAGAACTCTTGCCGGAGAACTCGTTCCAGAACGGTGCAGGTGCGCTTGGTGCATTGAGGTCCTCGTGAGGGATTGCAATCACAATCCGTTCGCTGAACACTTTCCAGACCTCTTTGCTACAGGCAATTAGCGTGAAGGAAGCCTCTTTTTTGTTCGTTTTTCCTGTTGGATTGCCTTGTGGATACTTTGTGATGTGTGCTCTTTCGACATGGAATACGTATTCGCGCAGACGGATCCGGTCGCCCTTTTCTAGACGGCTGTGGCGTTGGGTGTGCTTTGCTGCTGTAATGTGGTTCTTAAATCCTTCGTCATCGATCCAATTGGTAAGTTCTTTGTGCCATCCGATTACGACAAGAAACTTGCTATTCATGCCGCTGCTTTGGTCAAAGATATAAGCGACGTCAGCGTCCTCATGTTCGAAACCGTTGCGTCTCTCCGGGGCATAGAAGCTCGATGTTCGAGCATTTGATATAGTGCGAAGAATCGTTTGTTCTCCGTCTGTTGGCGTAGTCGAGTCTGGTGTTATCTCAGGGGTGAGGCTTCCATAGTCAGTCAGAACATAATCACTGGCCGATTTTGGGTCGGATTTATACATGACATTTGCAGGTCGGAGGTCGGCATGGAGCATGTCTTTTTTGTGAATGCTGACGAGTCCTGTTAGGATTGATTTGATTAGTTCGTAGTGATCGTGATAGCCCCAGTTTCCGCGCTTGTTGTTGCTTATCGCATCTTGTAAGGTTCCTTCGGCCCACTCGTAGACGACGGACGGTAGGTTTGCGTACCAGCCGACTACAGTCTTCTGGATTAGGGGAGAATTGTTGAGAAGCGAAATCTCGTCTTGCTCGATATTGATTGATTTTTTACTGTCGTGGACGAAGCATGCCATATCGGCATTGCTGACAATGCTGACGCAAATGCGACGCCAATTTTTTCGTATCTCCTCTGGGAGTGCGTTGGGGTTGGTAGCAGAGGTTTGTCGATCTATTCCGTCTGTGAGTCCGATTTCTTCCATACAGCAGAATCGTGGAGGGTTGCCTTTGCTAAAGCTGACAAGAAGAATTTTTGTCGCCGCATGGTTTGGTTGAGGCTGATCTGTTTTCGTCACGCCGAGAACACGAGCCTGGAATGGGTTTGCCATTGCCTGGCTGATCATGAGCCCACTTCCTGGCCGCATTTGACCTACGTTTTCCTCTTCACGGAGCAGGAGTTGAGATATATATGAGTTTTCTCGGAGGCTATCGGCGATGAGGCGTGGTATTTTCCACGCTATGCTTTGTCCGTTGGCGCGCGCAGGGTGGCACTTTATTACAAACCCCATCGCACCTTCAAGGTATTCGGAGCGGCATTCGCCGGTTTTGCTGTCGATCAGTACGTAGTATTTTTGCGAGAGCCAGAGTTTCAGGTTCATTGGGGGGTCTCAGGGGTGAAGCGGATGAGAGAAGTGTTGCCGTTGGGGTCGCTGAATTCGATCGTGAGGATGTCGTTTTTTGTGCTAAATTTTACAATTGTTCTCGACCAGTACAGTTTTTTCTGATCGTTCCCCGATAATTGCCAAGCCCGGTATGATTTTTGTAGCGTAAATGGGGGGGACGCCTTTGCTTCCCATTTGTTCGCCATTCGAGTCACGATGAACGTTCCGTTTGGAGGGTAGGCAACCCCGCTGGGGAGAATTTTCTTAGATTCACCTACAGCTAAGCAAAATGAAAGATCAGAAGCGGTTGTCGGTCGACTCATTAGTTGGGGAGGAGAGCTTTCGTGTCCCCAAGGTTTAGGTGGGTGGAATGAACTACGCCAATGAGTTCGCAAATCCTCAATTTCGACGCGGCGTGGATACATGGCGCAGAGCGTGTTGAAGAACTCGTTGTCAATAGCACGATGTCGCCACAGTTGATCGACTGCACTGTCGACGAGTGACTGTATTGAGGCGTTGCCTCCTGGTAAGCAAGCTCTCGTTCCTAGTGTATGGAGGACTATTCTTCGAATCTCGATTTCATTAGCTGCGCTCTCGAGGAATTCGATAAGTTTGCGACGGAGATCGAGATCCTTGGCCCATGTCATTGAATAAGCATGATACCAAGGATAAGCGAGTTTGGTGGCCCTCGAAGTCGATTTGAGCGAAAGTCATGCTCCTCGATACTGCACTCGGAATTCCGGTCGAAGCTAGCTTGTTGTCCTCACCAAGCGAACGCCCGGTCCCCGCCCGTTCTCGATGAACTCGATCCCCGCGGCCTCGAGCGTCGCTTGCAGCACGCGCAGTGTCGCGCGGTGCGGCTTGCTCTGGCCGTTCTCGAACTTGTTGATCGTGTTGCGGTTGATATCCGCGCGCTCGGCAAGGTTCTCGAGGGTCCAACCCAGGAGCCCTCTGGCTCCGCGGCATTGCTCTTTCGTCACGCCCACAACGATATCTCGCGATATCGCGCCGGGACATGTGCGTGACCGCGCCTAAAAGCGAGAAAATATCCTAGTGACTAGCAAATGTCTTGTTTTATGCGTACTCTCGCTCCGCCCCATCAAGGAGGAGGCACATGAACCAAGGACGACGAGGACACCACGTCACGCTCCTGTGCACCGGCGGAACGCTCGAGATTTTCGCCCCCAGCACGCGCGGCGTGAAATTCGCACCCATGGACGTCGAGCGCTGGCGGCTTCGCTGGCGTGAGCAGCGGCTCGGTCACATGACCGAGTGGACAGAGAAACTTCACGCCGTCGGGCAGCTCCGCGGCGTCGCGCGTCTGCACCGTCTGATGACGTTGCTCAGGACCGGCCAGCCGGTCACGGCGATGCAGGAGGCGGCGCTGCTGCCCGACGCCTACACGCCGCTGTGGGCCCTTATCCAGGAGGAGGTGCGCCGTCGTGGGCACCATCATTAACATCCCGAGCTCCGAGCGAGCCCACGCTCGCGACGCGCTGCGTGAGCACCTCGAGTCCGACGCCGATCTCGAGGGCTGGCTGCGGCGATGGGTTGGGACCTTCGAGTCGCTGGATGCCTACGTCCACAGCGAGCTCGAGGAGATCATCGCGCCGCGTGATCAGTGGCTCGCGGGCTACGTCGACACGAGCGCGCTCGCGCGGGACTGGGCCGACTGCTGTCGCGTGGTCTACGGCCACGATCGCCGCGGTCGCGTCCACGTGTTCGCGTGGCTCGACCTCCACGCCATGGATCCGGCCGAGAAGCGTGATGAGCGCGCTGAACAAGACTGACCGCCCGCGGCGCAAACCGCGGACGGCGAGCGGGTCGACCAGCCGACAAGCACGATAGACCCGCCGCCTGAACCTACCACGAGGGTCTTCTTTCATGGAGGCCCTCGTGTTTTTCGAACCACCTCACCCGCCGCTGATCCACGGGGTGGCCGCGAGCTTGGGAATCGCCGTGAGCTCGTCGCTCGTGACCGCGACCTGCGTGCTCGGTGTCCGAAGCGTACTTCGTTGAGTGTCGCGTCGTGAAGTGTGCCCAAAGGCGCGAGCTGGTATTGTGCGTAGTTTGATGGTGTGCGTGAATGAACGTTTGATAACGCTTCATGCTATCGAGCGAGCGATCGAAGCGTTATGCTAGCCGCGTGCTCTTGCTCGATACGTCTCGCTCGCCCGAGGTCTTCGTCCCGCGGCTGCTGGCTCTCTACTTCGACGGTCTCGAGGACTCGCGGCGCGTCGACGAGCGGGCGGCGTTGGCCGAGCTCGCGGGCCCCGAGCGATCGCCGGAGGAGCTGTTGATCGGGCTGCTCGAGGTCGCGCCGGACGAGTCGATCGCCTGGCTGCACAGACAGATCGACTCGTGCCCGCTGCAGGGCCGCGTCGCGCTGGCGCGGCGGCTCGCGGTGCTGGCGGAGTTGGTTCAGCTCGCCGAGGAGCGGTATCTTGAGCCTGAGCTGCTTGTGGAGGTTCGAGCGCGACACGGGGAGTCGCTGGGCGACGCGCTCGTCGCGGTGCTGTCTCGGTCGTTGTCTGTCCTTTAGGATGTGTGGCGGAGCGCTTGCGACAGCGGCGTGGAACACTCTTGGAACGCGCGTTGTCGTCGGTCGTAATGGGTAGTGGTCTCAACGGCTTATGCGTGCCGTGGCGGGTGCACGCCGTACTCGCCACGCCCCGCGCCCGATCCCGCGGCACCACCCGGCAGCACGCTGATTTCGTCAGTTACAGCCGTGGGAACGGGCGTTCTCGTTGGTTGGCGAGTACGCTGGTACTCGCCCAAGATCGTGGAATTCTGCGGGAAGCTTGGCACATATGTGGAACGTCAGGATGCGTCAGCCTCACTGTCTTGTCGAACGGATGCTTGCCCGTTGTTTCCACTTATTGTGCCGTTGATATTCCGTGTGGAGGGCAGGAGCTTCTGAGTTGCATGCATCCTTAGTCCTTGGGCGATAGTGCGTAATCTTCCGTACCCACGCCCGCGCCACAAGAAGCGTAAAATGCCGAGGTTTGCTAGGTCCGTGAGATCGTTGCGGGCTTGAAGTGCCCGACTTTCTATGGTTTCAACGTAGCTCCTAAGTTGTTTGATGTGCTCGTTTAGCTTGCGATTTTCCATGATGATAGTCGCATCTGATTTCGGTTCATACTTAATGATTTGATCAGGTGAGCACTCGATTCGGCTCAAACGATCATACTTAACGCTGCTTAATAGCTTCACACGGGCGAGGGCGTTCATAGCAGGCGTGGCAGGGTTTTCCGAGGACAGTCGGTCGCGGCAGAACGGAAAATTTTCGTTCTGGACATTGCTGTGCTGGGGTAGAAGAGTCGAGCGCCGGTGCAGACAAGAGAGGAGGAAGTGTATATAGAGGCAAAAGTGAGCAGTCTTTCGATTAAAGGCGGTGCGAAGTAAATCCGCCGCGCCTGGTGCAGTTTGCGTAATATCTCGGGATACGTGAAGAGCCACTTGCCAAATTGGCGGATTCGAGGTTTTGTTGGGTAATTCCCAAGCGACTTGTTGCTCGGCAAATGATGTTTTCGAGATGTCGTCGCCTACCTTTTCTAGGGCGGATTCAATCTCTGTGGCGAATTGCTGTATGTTCTTCCATACGGTTTGGAAGTAGAACGTATTGCTTAGCGCTGCTAAAAGTTCTGAGAAGTCCTTTTCGGACTTGGCAAGCGCTCCGGGGGTACTGTAGTCTCTTGGGTAGATCGAGTAGAGAGAGAGAGCCCCGATTGCGTATATATCGGTCGGCGTTCGCCATTGTGGTAGTTCCACAATTTTGGGGAGCGGAAGTTTGACCGGAGAACTCTTGCCGGAGAACTCGTTCCAGAACGGTGCAGGTGCGCTTGGTGCATTGAGGTCCTCGTGAGGGATTGCAATCACAATCCGTTCGCTGAACACTTTCCAGACCTCTTTGCTACAGGCAATTAGCGTGAAGGAAGCCTCTTTTTTGTTCGTTTTTCCTGTTGGATTGCCTTGTGGATACTTTGTGATGTGTGCTCTTTCGACATGGAATACGTATTCGCGCAGACGGATCCGGTCGCCCTTTTCTAGACGGCTGTGGCGTTGGGTGTGCTTTGCTGCTGTAATGTGGTTCTTAAATCCTTCGTCATCGATCCAATTGGTAAGTTCTTTGTGCCATCCGATTACGACAAGAAACTTGCTATTCATGCCGCTGCTTTGGTCAAAGATATAAGCGACGTCAGCGTCCTCATGTTCGAAACCGTTGCGTCTCTCCGGGGCATAGAAGCTCGATGTTCGAGCATTTGATATAGTGCGAAGAATCGTTTGTTCTCCGTCTGTTGGCGTAGTCGAGTCTGGTGTTATCTCAGGGGTGAGGCTTCCATAGTCAGTCAGAACATAATCACTGGCCGATTTTGGGTCGGATTTATACATGACATTTGCAGGTCGGAGGTCGGCATGGAGCATGTCTTTTTTGTGAATGCTGACGAGTCCTGTTAGGATTGATTTGATTAGTTCGTAGTGATCGTGATAGCCCCAGTTTCCGCGCTTGTTGTTGCTTATCGCATCTTGTAAGGTTCCTTCGGCCCACTCGTAGACGACGGACGGTAGGTTTGCGTACCAGCCGACTACAGTCTTCTGGATTAGGGGAGAATTGTTGAGAAGCGAAATCTCGTCTTGCTCGATATTGATTGATTTTTTACTGTCGTGGACGAAGCATGCCATATCGGCATTGCTGACAATGCTGACGCAAATGCGACGCCAATTTTTTCGTATCTCCTCTGGGAGTGCGTTGGGGTTGGTAGCAGAGGTTTGTCGATCTATTCCGTCTGTGAGTCCGATTTCTTCCATACAGCAGAATCGTGGAGGGTTGCCTTTGCTAAAGCTGACAAGAAGAATTTTTGTCGCCGCATGGTTTGGTTGAGGCTGATCTGTTTTCGTCACGCCGAGAACACGAGCCTGGAATGGGTTTGCCATTGCCTGGCTGATCATGAGCCCACTTCCTGGCCGCATTTGACCTACGTTTTCCTCTTCACGGAGCAGGAGTTGAGATATATATGAGTTTTCTCGGAGGCTATCGGCGATGAGGCGTGGTATTTTCCACGCTATGCTTTGTCCGTTGGCGCGCGCAGGGTGGCACTTTATTACAAACCCCATCGCACCTTCAAGGTATTCGGAGCGGCATTCGCCGGTTTTGCTGTCGATCAGTACGTAGTATTTTTGCGAGAGCCAGAGTTTCAGGTTCATTGGGGGGTCTCAGGGGTGAAGCGGATGAGAGAAGTGTTGCCGTTGGGGTCGCTGAATTCGATCGTGAGGATGTCGTTTTTTGTGCTAAATTTTACAATTGTTCTCGACCAGTACAGTTTTTTCTGATCGTTCCCCGATAATTGCCAAGCCCGGTATGATTTTTGTAGCGTAAATGGGGGGGACGCCTTTGCTTCCCATTTGTTCGCCATTCGAGTCACGATGAACGTTCCGTTTGGAGGGTAGGCAACCCCGCTGGGGAGAATTTTCTTAGATTCACCTACAGCTAAGCAAAATGAAAGATCAGAAGCGGTTGTCGGTCGACTCATTAGTTGGGGAGGAGAGCTTTCGTGTCCCCAAGGTTTAGGTGGGTGGAATGAACTACGCCAATGAGTTCGCAAATCCTCAATTTCGACGCGGCGTGGATACATGGCGCAGAGCGTGTTGAAGAACTCGTTGTCAATAGCACGATGTCGCCACAGTTGATCGACTGCACTGTCGACGAGTGACTGTATTGAGGCGTTGCCTCCTGGTAAGCAAGCTCTCGTTCCTAGTGTATGGAGGACTATTCTTCGAATCTCGATTTCATTAGCTGCGCTCTCGAGGAATTCGATAAGTTTGCGACGGAGATCGAGATCCTTGGCCCATGTCATTGAATAAGCATGATACCAAGGATAAGCGAGTTTGGTGGCCCTCGAAGTCGATTTGAGCGAAAGTCATGCTCCTCGATACTGCACTCGGAATTCCGGTCGAAGCTAGCTTGTTGTCCTCACCAAGCGAACGCCCGGTCCCCGCCCGTTCTCGATGAACTCGATCCCCGCGGCCTCGAGCGTCGCTTGCAGCACGCGCAGTGTCGCGCGGTGCGGCTTGCTCTGGCCGTTCTCGAACTTGTTGATCGTGTTGCGGTTGATATCCGCGCGCTCGGCAAGGTTCTCGAGGGTCCAACCCAGGAGCCCTCTGGCTCCGCGGCATTGCTCTTTCGTCACGCCCACAACGATATCTCGCGATATCGCGCCGGGACATGTGCGTGACCGCGCCTAAAAGCGAGAAAATATCCTAGTGACTAGCAAATGTCTTGTTTTATGCGTACTCTCGCTCCGCCCCATCAAGGAGGAGGCACATGAACCAAGGACGACGAGGACACCACGTCACGCTCCTGTGCACCGGCGGAACGCTCGAGATTTTCGCCCCCAGCACGCGCGGCGTGAAATTCGCACCCATGGACGTCGAGCGCTGGCGGCTTCGCTGGCGTGAGCAGCGGCTCGGTCACATGACCGAGTGGACAGAGAAACTTCACGCCGTCGGGCAGCTCCGCGGCGTCGCGCGTCTGCACCGTCTGATGACGTTGCTCAGGACCGGCCAGCCGGTCACGGCGATGCAGGAGGCGGCGCTGCTGCCCGACGCCTACACGCCGCTGTGGGCCCTTATCCAGGAGGAGGTGCGCCGTCGTGGGCACCATCATTAACATCCCGAGCTCCGAGCGAGCCCACGCTCGCGACGCGCTGCGTGAGCACCTCGAGTCCGACGCCGATCTCGAGGGCTGGCTGCGGCGATGGGTTGGGACCTTCGAGTCGCTGGATGCCTACGTCCACAGCGAGCTCGAGGAGATCATCGCGCCGCGTGATCAGTGGCTCGCGGGCTACGTCGACACGAGCGCGCTCGCGCGGGACTGGGCCGACTGCTGTCGCGTGGTCTACGGCCACGATCGCCGCGGTCGCGTCCACGTGTTCGCGTGGCTCGACCTCCACGCCATGGATCCGGCCGAGAAGCGTGATGAGCGCGCTGAACAAGACTGACCGCCCGCGGCGCAAACCGCGGACGGCGAGCGGGTCGACCAGCCGACAAGCACGATAGACCCGCCGCCTGAACCTACCACGAGGGTCTTCTTTCATGGAGGCCCTCGTGTTTTTCGAACCACCTCACCCGCCGCTGATCCACGGGGTGGCCGCGAGCTTGGGAATCGCCGTGAGCTCGTCGCTCGTGACCGCGACCTGCGTGCTCGGTGTCCGAAGCGTACTTCGTTGAGTGTCGCGTCGTGAAGTGTGCCCAAAGGCGCGAGCTGGTATTGTGCGTAGTTTGATGGTGTGCGTGAATGAACGTTTGATAACGCTTCATGCTATCGAGCGAGCGATCGAAGCGTTATGCTAGCCGCGTGCTCTTGCTCGATACGTCTCGCTCGCCCGAGGTCTTCGTCCCGCGGCTGCTGGCTCTCTACTTCGACGGTCTCGAGGACTCGCGGCGCGTCGACGAGCGGGCGGCGTTGGCCGAGCTCGCGGGCCCCGAGCGATCGCCGGAGGAGCTGTTGATCGGGCTGCTCGAGGTCGCGCCGGACGAGTCGATCGCCTGGCTGCACAGACAGATCGACTCGTGCCCGCTGCAGGGCCGCGTCGCGCTGGCGCGGCGGCTCGCGGTGCTGGCGGAGTTGGTTCAGCTCGCCGAGGAGCGGTATCTTGAGCCTGAGCTGCTTGTGGAGGTTCGAGCGCGACACGGGGAGTCGCTGGGCGACGCGCTCGTCGCGGTGCTGTCTCGGTCGTTGTCTGTCCTTTAGGATGTGTGGCGGAGCGCTTGCGACAGCGGCGTGGAACACTCTTGGAACGCGCGTTGTCGTCGGTCGTAATGGGTAGTGGTCTCAACGGCTTATGCGTGCCGTGGCGGGTGCACGCCGTACTTACTCAACGGGAACGCCGACGCGCCCACGGACCTCGCGCAGGCT
>CAYGNZ010000089.1:0-5702 GCA_964351345.1 uncultured Bdellovibrionales bacterium
GCCCGTGACTTCCGACGAATGTGGGCAATTGAGACTCCTTGTTGTCGATAGGTTTCCGCGAGCGCTGCTGCGATGCGACTTGTTTCATCACTTGAGTCATCAAGGATTTGAAAATCGATTAGTTCTGAGGGGTACTCAAGCTGCACACAGTGTTGCAACAAGCGCTGAATTACTTTTGGCTCATTATAAATCGGTAACTGCACACAGACCCGAGGGAGTTGCTGAAACTCCTCGCTGGGTTTTGGGTTTTGCGAACGAAGGCGAAAATACTGGGCGACCAGTGAGAGTCGATGCAATCCGAAAATGCTGAGAAAGGCGAGGAGCGCAAACTGCAAACCGCTTAGAATATACAAAAGGAAAAGACTCATCGATGGATCAAAATGCCAGCGGTTAGGTGATTGTGCGGGAAAAGGAAACACGAGCTTACTCATGTCAATTAGCGGTAAATTAGCGAGGAAATTATTTCCGCGCAACACTCGAATTGTTTAGGAATTTGCCCCGGATTTTAATGGGGCGCTGATGCTGTGGATAACCTCGCTCAGAGCAAATACAGCGGCTCGTCGCCGTCACGTAGTCAATTCTTGATGGAAAAGTCTTGACCTGAGATCACAGCCTAGATACGAATTTCTGGTAGGATGCATTCGGTGTCTTACAAATGAATACCTAAAAATTTTGAGGATATATCTATGGCTAAGCCTTTACTTCTTTTGACAGGCCTTCTTCTTGTTCCCAGTGTTGCACTTGCCTCACCAAATGTTGGTGGATGTGGACTTGGTTCGAAGTTGATGGCTGGGAATCAGGGTATTGCGCCTCAAGTGCTTGCGGTCACCACAAACGGAACCTCTGGTAACCAGACTTTTGGAATTACCTCAGGAACTTCTGGTTGCACGCAAGACGGAGTGGTGAAGTCAAACTGGAAGACAGCGATGTATATCGATTCAAACATGAATAAACTCGCTCGTGACATGTCAGTCGGTCACGGTGAATCACTTGAGTCGCTTGCAGCATTGCTTGGATTGGAAGGTGCGGAGAAAGAAGCATTTTTCCAAACTGCGCAAAGCAATTTCGGTCGAATCTTCCCAACTACTTCTGTGAGCAGCGCTGAAGTTCGTGCTTCTCTCAAAGCAGTACTTGCTGAAAACGACGCTCTTTCAGGATACGCGGAACTTATCTAGTAACGCTCCCTTGAGAATGCCGTATGAATGGTGTCCGGCGCGTTTGCGCAGGGCACCATTTTTTTATGTAAGCAGTAGTTTTTTCTTTTTCCTTCTTCTTCTGGCGTCCTTTGGGCGTGTGGCAAGTGCGGAGAATGTGTATCTCGCGGAGCTGCAACAAGCAGCCCGGGTACAAGGCCTTGCAAAAACTCCCGCATGGTTACGGCTCCTGCACTATCATTCCCGTCCGCTTGGCCTTGGCGCTCGCAGTTTAGCGGATGACCCAGGGTTTTTTAACGCGCCTGATGGAGCCAGTGATCCTCAGGCTGAGCTTGACGCAACACTTGCTGCGTTTTTTCTACCGCAAAGCACCGAGGCTCCCGAGCTCGCCGCGCAGTGTCGCTTCGTGGCGCGTTATAAGTGGCTACGTGACAAGCTTGAAATTGATTCCGCTCGGCTGCCACTCCATCATTGTTCCCGCTTTGAAGAATTTTATCAGGCGCTCAAGCCTCGGGGGGTCTCGCTCATTTTCCCCTCCGCCTATCTCAACAATCCCTCTTCGATGTTTGGGCATACCTTGCTGCGCATTGACGGAGAGGAGTCGAGTAAAGATATCCATTTGCTCTCATATGCCGCGAGCTATGCGGCAAATACCGGCAACGATGGGGGAGTGTTGTTTGCGCTCAAGGGGCTTGCGGGTGGATATCCCGGTATTTTCTCTGTTGAGCCGTACTATGAGCGAGTCAAAGCGTATAGCGATATCGAGTCACGAGAGATCTGGGAATACCGGCTGAGTTTTACCGAAGAAGAGACCAAGCGAGTGTTGGAACATCTTTGGGAACTACGGCAGACAGCCTTTGACTACTATTTTTTCGATGAGAACTGCTCGTACCATATTCTGAGTTTGCTCGAACACGCGCGACCTGAGCTTCGGCTCAGCGAACAATTTGTGTGGTATGCAATCCCGTCTGACACCGTCCAAGCAATCGCGGCAGCACCGGGATTGGTTGCTGAGACGCGGTATCGCCCCGCGCTTGGTACGGAGCTGTTCTATCAATCATCCTTACTACCAGAGAGCCAGCGGGATTTGGCATTTGCGCTTGCAGAAGGAGAACTGAGCGAGGACGATCCGCAGCTACGAAGTTTTCCCGTAGTTGCGCAAGCAAAGATCTTGGAGCTTGCCGGAGAGTACGCCAATTATTTGATTCTTCGCGAAAGCGAGCCCGAGCAATCAGCGCAGGAGCGTGCAATGGGCTTGCTTCTTGCGCGTGCGAAACTGGGGGTGCAAGAGAGTTTTCCTGAGGTGCCCACACCGGCGGTGCGTCCCGATCAAGGCCACGCTGTTGCGCGTGCCGGCCTGGGGTATGGCGTTGAGGATGAGCGAGATTTCTACGAATTGCAGTTGCGAGCTTCGTATCATGATGTGCTCGACCCGCAGCAAGGATATCTCGAAGGTGCTGAAATCGAGTTTTTTTCAATGAGAGCCAAGCATCTCGAAGGGGATCGCTTGGAGCTTGAGGAATTCTTACCCGTGCGAATTCTCTCGCTTGCTCCACGAGAGAGTTTCCGACGGCCACTCTCCTGGAAGATTCGGGCGGGGCTTGAGCGCAAGCGAGTGGGGGATTCTCTCGGTAAGTATCTCGGACAGGTGCGGGGTGGCGCGGGAAATACCTGGCGAGTGCTGGGCGAGGGGCTATTCTACGCCATGCTTGATGCTTCCTTTGAATTAAGTCCGCGCTACGGCACGGAGAACTATGCAGTAGGTATCGGACCAAGCGCGGGACTGTTGTATGACGTATCTGAGAAACTCCGGCTGCGATTTGCTGCACATGGATTGCGGTTTGACTTGGGCTTGGATCACGAAGAGTTCCTGCTGGAGTCCGAATTGCGTTTTACCCTGAGTAAAAATCTAGCCTTGCGCCTTAGTGGTTTTCGCAAAGGCGAATTTGAGCAAAGTTGGAATGGAGTCAAGGCGATGTTCAATTGGTACTACTAGCAGCTCGCGGTGCGATTGCTTCCATTGCATGATGAAACAACTCATCTCCATTCTGTTGATAAGTGTGTGCCTGATGTGTTCGTTTGGCTGTAACGGGGTCTTTTTCTACCCGACAAAAGAGATCGTGCTCACGCCGAAGCAACTTTCTCTGTCCTATGAGGATACCTGGTTTGAGAGTGAGGACGGTACCTTGCTGCATGGCTGGTTCCTTCCGGCTCAGGGACTGGCGCTTGGTTCTGTGTTGTTTCTTCACGGCAATGCTCAGAATATCTCTAATCACCTAGCCTCCGTCTACTGGCTCCCCGAGCGCGGCTACAACGTACTGATGCTTGATTATCGTGGCTATGGCCAGTCGAAGGGCTCGCCAAGTGTGGAGGGTTTACTTGCCGACTCGCTTGCGGCCTTTCGCACCTTGCTCGCACGACCTGAGGTAGATTCAGAGCGAGTTGTTATTCTTGGTCAAAGCTTAGGTGCGGTATTTGCGCTACGAATTGCAAGTTTGCCCGAAGTAAAATCGCAGCTCCAGCTCCTTGTGGCAGACAGTCCCTTCACCCGCTTTCGGGACATTGCGGGAGAGAAGCTTGAGCAGTTCTGGCTCACCTCGCTTCTCCGCAGGCCTTTATTAAAAGTGATCACTTCATCAAACTCTGCAATAGATGCTGCGGAGAGTATCTCACCCGTGCCGCTCCTCCTGATTCACGGGGTGGAGGATGAGATTGTGCCGCCGCATCACTCTGAACAAATATTTGCGGCAGCAAGCGAGCCGAAAGAATTATGGCTTGTTCCTGGAACTGAGCATATACAAAGCCTCTCGCGGGAGGAGTATCGCGATAAGCTTGTTGCTAAAATGCGGGAAGCACTTAGGGAAGACCAGGACTGACGACGGAAGCTTTTGGCAGCGGTCGTGCGCTCATGTAGTGCTCCATGGTGGCAAAGATATGCCGAGATTGCAGCTCATCGCCTAGCCAGCCGACGCGGATTTTTATTTCCGTCACGTCGTCAAAAATCTTCTTCAGATGAACGCTAATTTTTTTCTCTTCTGTCCCGCGGCCAATAACCACCGCAGTAAGTCCGTCTTTCTCATTACTGACAATGTGAACGCCGAGCTCATCAAGCGCTTGTTCAGCGGCTCGGTGAGACTGCCCGAGGGTCACGTTACGAGTGGTGGTCAGGGTGCCGCTTGAATACAGCACCGTGCCCGCAGCAGCCCCACCCAAGAGTGCGACAGGGCAGCCGCTAAGACACAGCAGGGGAAACAGAAGCGATAGAAGCCAATGTGTGTGATTCTTTATCATATGACTATGTTATCCCTCTCCCTTCAAGAAAGGCTACATGAGGCCAGGAAATGCGACCAGATCTAAAAGCAGGGCCTTGGCTTGGGCTGGATTTTGTCAGGCGGTCTGGAAGGGCGCAAGAAAAGCTCTTTAATAGCAGGCACTTAACTAGGTTTGCGCGAGAGGAAATCAAGTCACAATTAACTCTCGCCAGCGCATAACTCTAGAGAGGATATTTACCCTATGACAGCGCTTGGCCAAATTCTTCATGATTTAAAGCTTCACGCCTCAACCGATAGGCGTATCTGGTCGGCTGCATCTTTTGTCATCTTTGTCTTTACCGTGTGGGGGGTGACGGGAGCCTGGCGAGGTGAAGAGCCCGAACTACCGGACGAGCAAGTCCGACTCAAAGTTGAAGAAGAGAAAGTCAATAACATGATCAAAGAGTTCAACCGCGACATGACCGAAGCGGCAGAAGAGCGGAAGTATCTCAGGGATTACCTTGTGCGGGTCAACGAACAAGTTGAGGTTGAGAAACAAGAGATCGAATGGCAAGTTGATGTGCTTGTTAATAAACTCAACGATATGACCGAACGAGTTGACGGGATTGCAATCAAGGTCGGTGCAAGTGCAGTACAAAGCGCGAAGCTTGCAGAAAAACTGAAACAGCAAAGAGCAAAGCGAAAGAAAAAACAGCCAATTGATCGCTCAACCCTCTAGCGTTCATCCTTAGGGCGCAGCAAAGAAGCTCTCCAACGCGGGCCCCGCGTATTCACCACCACAGATGTATTGATGCTTCTCAGGAAGTCGTACTTCGTGTGCGTCAAAGGCGCGAAGGTAGGCCGCGGGAAGCCGAGCGGCTGCTACCTCGACCACTCCGTCACCATCATCAAATAGTATTTCGTCGGTGAGCCCTGGATACTGCGCTTTCATCGGTGAAGTATCAAAGAGGACACTTCTCGCCTCGCGGTGATACAGACCTTTTGCCAGGGTCTGATGCCCCTCACCGATAAGATTTATCATACGCCGCGCGGAGGTTTGTACCTTGCCTGGCGGTGCAAGCAGTTTCGCTTTGAAGCTCTGTGCACGAGCAAGGCGCTTGAGCGTGAAGGCATCCCGCGCTTCTCGAAATGCTCCTCTCGCTTCATCACGAGGGAGTCCCCAGCCGTGGCTGAGCCAGAGGTCGGTATCCGTGACGCTGCCTGCAATTGGAGCCATCGTTGCGGTGAGGATACTCGGTGTGTCTGGGAGTAGTTGGTAGCTCGATTCAAAGCTTGA
>CAYGNZ010000089.1:5712-10509 GCA_964351345.1 uncultured Bdellovibrionales bacterium
ATTGCGGTGCGATCAAGGAGCTTTGTGTTTAATCCCTGGGTAGTGCCTTTGTTCATGTCACGAAACATCAACATCGTGCCACGAAAGGGCACGCCACTAAGAGCGATATCGCCGAGTTTTTTAGTGCCCTCCCAGGTTTCGACCGCCTCTTCAGGTTCTTGTGTTCCGTAGCGCAGGTAATACGCCAGCATCAGTCCTCCCATGCTATGGGCGACCACATCTATTTGCTCAACACCAAGTTGTTTCAATTCGCTGACAAAGGAATCGAACAATTTTACGGTCTCAATATTGTCTTTCCGCCAGTCGTAGGCAAAGGGAATGACCGGAGTTTCAGCACTGCCGATGCTGCGAATGCGACCGAGGCAGGTGCCGTAGGCATCAATTGAGTAGAGGAGGGGGATGAGCGGAATTGAGCGTAAGACGCCGTTGCTTTTTAATGGTGAGGCGCCCGCAACACCAAGCTCAGGGAGATCGAACGCCAGGGTTTTTGAACCAAACAGGGCTTCGCCCCCGGAGATCCACACGGACTCCTCGCTTTGCTGTTCTACAAGAGCGCTACCCTTATACCCAGGGATAAAAAGTATCACACGCTTTTCGCTACCTGAAACTTCAGGAACAGCCTGGAGCTTTGCTCCGCATGCAGAGAAAAGAATGTTACTCAGTGCCAGTGCTACCATTACCAATACTAAGCGGGGGAGAGATCTTCGTTGATAGGAGCGCATAATGCCTTATGGAAAATTGAGAGAAAAAGCCTGAACTCTGTGGGTCCGGTATCACGGTGATCGAAAATCCTTACGGAGAAGAGGTAGCGCTACTGAGAAATAGACTTCAACCCTTAAAATGTGCTACCGATTCCTTCCAAACGCAATAGTAGCTTTAGAACCCTGTATCTGCAAAAGGAAAGCACATGACCGCACCATTTCATTTCCTGCATCTTCTCTCGCTTTTTATCCTCTTTGGATTAACCTTTTCTGCCTTTGCAGATCCTCGGGTTGAGCGAAAAAAGAAAATGCTGATGTATAGCGGAATCGCGAGCATTGTTGCCTTACTCGCTGGCTTTATGCTGCTTGGTTACTTGGTCGGAGGTTTTCCGCTGTGGATAGTGGTCAAGCTTGTTTGCTGGCTTGTGCTCTCCGCGCTCGCAGGTCTTGCCTTTCGCTTTCGTGAAGCGATACCGAAATTGCAGTGGCTTGCAATCACTTGCGTCGCCGTTGCGGTACTCATGGTGTACTTTAGACCTTTCTAAGGTCTGGCCAATGAGCCTCGGCTAATGTTCTCTTGGGCAGGAGAGGTCTGATCCCAGTTCATCCCGCTACGTTTTGACCAATGGCCGCGACGTTCGATTTTGCAGCCATCTGGTAAATTCTCCTGGTGCACCTTCAATAAGGTAAGTACATCAGAGCCAGCCTTCTCTCTGTCGCAACGAATCTCATATTTGAGTTTATGTCGCGCGAATACTCGAGAGAGAATGAAGTAGGTGACGTTTCCTCCGGTAAGTCTTTTTTCTTCACCCGGAAGTATTTTGAAACGAATCGCGTTTTTCGGAGCTTCCTTTGATAAGGCGTTTTCTATCTCTAAGATTTTACCATCATCATCTTCGGCGAGATCGTTTCGCACAGAAAGCTCTACTGAGTACGCCGACATCGGCGCGCATAGGAACAATAGTCCTAGAATAGCTGAGAAAATAATTTTCATAATCCAAATGCAAAAAAAACGTTAAAACCCTGCTACAACCGTTATGAGTACTCCCACGAGAGTGGTGACAGATTCTAACCATATATCTGTAATCTCTACAGATTCCGCCTACTCAGAGGGCTTACGATTCGCTAGCCTCGCTCCCTGTCTTCCTGGCAGTCTCGGCACCATAAGGTCTCTGGTTTGGCTTTCAGCCGGGCAACCCCGATAAACTCTTCACATTCTATGCAGGTGCCGTAGTTGCCGAGGCGCAAGCTATTTTGTGCTCGGAGAACGGCTTTGAGTTTTTCTTTATTGAGGGAGAGATTTGCTTGAGCCATTTTTTGCTGCTGCACTGCGTCAATACGGGTCACGCGGCCAATCGGGCTATCAAGGGATACCGGCTTAACGTTTTCTCCCGCCGCAGCTATTTGGCTTTCGAGTTCTTGCTCAAGACTTTTCAGAGCAGATTCCAGTTCGGATCGTTGTGAGGGCGTTAAGGTTGCTGAGTTCATCGTTTTTCCGGCTTGTGCAGAGAGGTCACACACTGAGAGAACGTGCAAAACAGTACACGCAATTCTAGCCGATTTTTAACGATAAATCCCAGGAAAAAGTCTTCGCCGAGGTCTTACTTATGATTCTCGAGAAACTCTGAAATCTTATTTCTTCCCGCCTCACGCTCTTGATTGAGTTCAGCTATCACTTTGGCAATTTCAGCCTTTCGTTTTGCCAGCGCTTCGTGGTCGAGTTCGATAAAGTGCGACTCTTCTGCTTTCGCTTCATCTTCTGCGAGGACCTCTGCTTTTGCCTGTTCGAGTTCCTCACGCGAGGCGACATTTCGCTCTTCATCAACGATACGCACTTTTCCCTCTGAGACGAGGCGAAAAATACGGGAAATTTGCTCGGACTCTTCCGCATCGATCTCGCCATCTTCATGCACGAGGTCGGTAAACTGCTGGTGTTCCTCAGCGGTGATTATTCCGTCTTCAATGATTTCATCGACGAACTGTTTAAGTGCAGACATTTCTTGGCCCTCTCTGCTGCTTGTGATTTTGACGTAGGCGGTGTTTTACCCTGTGAAGTTGTTATGGCGCGGGCTGAGAGAAGAGAATACTGAAACGAGGAGTTTTGGGCTAAGTTCTTGAAATTACTACAACACTATCGTTTCTTCTCTAGCCGGGGAATGGCTTTGCTGAGCACCAGAGTTGAAGAAGCATAATCGTCTCCTCCTAAGCGGCTAAGGGGATTGAGCGATTCGAGGGTAATCCTACCGTCGTGAAAAATTGAGTCCTCAAAGTGCATTTGCACTATTTCTCCTATGACAAGGGTGGAGGACCCCGGTGAACCGTCGCCTATCGTAACAGTCTGCAGCAAGCGGCATTCGTAGTGCATCAGCGCCTCTGCGATTCGCGGCGGGGACACGCGCACTGCGGGGACTGGCGTGAAGCCGCAAGTCTCAATTTCACTTTCCCCGTAAGGATACGAAGCAGCCGTCTCAACCAGCGCCTCGCTCATCGCAATGCTCGCACCGTTGACGACAAATTCCTTTGTCTCTTCAATATTTATTAAGGTGTCTTTTTTGCTACCGTCGCGATTGCGCGCAATGGCAATCGAAATACATGGTGGATTACTTGAAACGCCGTTGAAGAAACTAAAGGGAGCGAGGTTGGTTTCTCCCGCACGATTCTGCGTACTCACAAACGCAATTGGGCGAGGAAGCAGCGAGCCGGTAAGGAGCTGATAGCGCTCGCGAGTGCTAATTTCTTGCGGATTTATCTCCACGTGCGGGCCCAAAGAAAAAGGAGTTTTCGTGTCGCAGCACTGTCTTGCCTAATGCGAGCAATGACAGTTCTTATCGGCAAGCGAGCATCTACATTCGCGAATATTGAATAGATGCGCAACAATGAGAGTGATACCGCCAAGGCTGGTGAGTAATCCTTGAGGCGAGATTAGTTTGGTCAGCGAATCGAGACCGTGCGTGTGCTCGACCCCTGCGGAGTGCAAACCTCCCGGCAGTAACAAGGCCAACGCAAGCATACAACCGCCTAGGACTCCAAATATCAAAATCGCGGAATTCTGATGCACTCGATACCCTCGCCAGAAAGCGAAACTCGCCATGCCGAGCACCAGTGCTGCAAATATTTCGTGGAAGTGCGAGGCCTCCTCGAAGGTAACTAGAAACGGAAGAATCGGTACGAGCAGTGGTAAGACAAGGCAGTGTACGAGACAAAGCAAGGACAGACTAATCGCTGTCTTATCAACAATGCTAATTGTCTCGCTGTTAGATTCCATCATCTTGCTCGTCAGTCCTAGGACGCAGTATTTTGAAGGCCCAGATACTGACATTGTTGCAAAGTTTTTTCAATAAGTCTTTCTTTTTACTTAGGGGTGTGGCTGAAAAAGGGTCTAAGTTGCAGTAATCTCAACAGAAGCTGCCCTGAGAACGGAGAGTATGGAATTATCAATAATCATTCCTGCGAGAAACGAAGAGCACTATTTGCCACATTGCCTTGATGCGATTGAGCGTTCCGCCTCGGGATTTCGCGGAGAATGGGAAGTGATTGTCGTGCTCAATCGATGTGACGATCGCACTGAAGAGATTGCTCGTGCTCGCAACTGTAGAATCGCCCGAGAAGATGCAAAAAACCTCTCCAAAATAAGAAACGCGGGTGCGGCAATTGCAAAAGGCCGACTCCTGATCACCATTGATGCTGATAGTAGAATGTCTGAGAACATGTTGCCGTGCATCCAGCAAGTAATGGCGAGCGGGAATTACATCGGCGGGGCAGTGCACATGTGGCCCGAGCGTTGGTCTCTTGGTGTGCTGTTGACGTTTCTTTGTCTTGTGCCAATTGCGATTAGAGAAGGCATAATGGGTGGGCTCTTTTTCTGTGAGCGAGAAACCTTTGAGGCAATCGGGGGATTTGATCCTGCTTTTGTGACCGTAGAAGATATAGATTTTGCCAAGCGGCTGCGTGCGTATGGTATGGAACGAGGCAAGAAGTTTAAGAAACTTTTTCGTGCAAGTATCGTGACCTCGTGTAGGAAATTTGATCGTTTCGGAGATTGGTATTTCTTGCGTAATCCGCGAGGATTTAAGCGTGCGTTCCTGGGTACCGTCCA
>CAYGNZ010000090.1:0-10481 GCA_964351345.1 uncultured Bdellovibrionales bacterium
GAGACCGCCGATTGATCAGTCCCCCGAGGCACCAGTGGATTCTTTGAGGTTCTGCGGAAAGATGACCATGAGCACATCGATATCCTCTGGGATCGCGGCGACCTCGGTGCCGAGAAACTCGACGTCTGCGAATTTTTCAATCTGGTTTACCAAGATCCAGGGTTGTGCCGGTCTCGGCTGCATTCCAGGAGGCATCGGTGTCGGTGGCTTACCCTCTAAATCGAGGCTAGAAATTATACCGACTTTTGGTTGTTCGGTTGAACGAAGAGAATGAATCAGTTTGGTAATGTCATATTCTAGGAACTGCTGCCGCTGGAGATTAAACACCGGTATCGACTGTTCTTCACCGAAGGCGTTTATTGCGGCGAGTCCGAAAAAGAGCTTCTCACCAGTGGGGAGCGCAAGAGGACTCAGACCGTATTTCTGCGCCCACTCTTCCTCTTCAGAATCTGGACGTGGATCGTACACTTCAAGTTCTATCATCTCTCCACCCAGCCGATCATACTCTCGCAAGAGATCAAGAATTCGCTGCCCATACAGCTTAATCGCTGGATACCGAGAGCCATCCGTCTTACTGAAGTAGAACCGCAACGTCACCGGTTCCTCGAGCGTGGAGATAATGTTTCGAGAGCCCTGCGAGAGGCTGTAGAGACGTTCCTCAGTTAAGTCGAAATAAAAGCGACTAAACAAGGAATTACTGATCGCATTTACAAGCAGTAAGATTGCTCCAAGTATCGTTATTCCTGTCACCGACAGAACTGACTTTTGCACTGCTGCCTCCTAGTTCATGTTTTTGTGTTTTTGACGCCGATGGACGCCAAACAAATCAGTCAGACTTTTTGCGATCGAGGATAATTACGCCGACAAAAAGGCTAAACAAAATTATGGAAATAAAGTAGACCAGGTCAGCAAGGTTCACGACACCTCGCTGAATGGCTTCAAAATGAAATAAAAAACTGAGATTCATTAGCTGATCCGCAAACGAGGCGGGAAGGACCGTGAGCAGCGTATCAATCACTGGGTCAAATCCAAGCATAATAAACAATAGACAAATCGCCGTTGCTAAGACAAAGCTAATCACTTGATTACTCGTCGCAGCGGACACACAACATCCAACCGCGAGATATGCTCCCGCCATTAAGAAGCTGCCAATATAGGCTGCGAATATCACTCCGAGATCGGGATTTCCTAAATACGTGACCGTGAATACGATGGGGAATGTAAGTAGTAAGGCAAGGCCTATGAACATCCATGCCGCCGTAAACTTGCCCAACATCGCTTCAAACAGACTGACCGGCAAGGTGAGGAGCAGTTCGATAGTGCCGCTGCGCCGTTCCTCTGCCCAGAGTCTCATTGAGATCGCCGGAACGATAAAGAGATACAGCCAAGGGTGCCAAAGAAAAAATGACCGGAGGTCTGCTTGACCAAGTTCGTAAAACCTACCGAGCTTAAAGGTAAACACACCATTAAGAATAAGAAACACACAAAGAAATATGAGCGCGATCGGAGTTGCGAAATACGCAAGAAACTCTCTCTTTACAATTGCCCGGTAAACTCCAAAGTCTAGCTTCATGTTCATCCGTTACTTTCCTCTCATTCCTACCAAAAACTTTTCTGTCCCGGCCGGAAGTACAAAAATTGCCTGCAATAGACACAGACTTAATTCAGGCCTCCGGCAGCGAAATTGACGCTAATTAGTGATTTCTCGAAAGACCTCGTCAAGTTGACCAAGTTCTAATCGTAAATCCGTCACCGGCCAACCCTGCGACTCGGCTTCCTTCACTACTGAGGCAAGAAGCTCTGAACCCTCGTTGGGCAATACCGTGTAGACTACTCGCGAACCAGCAAGCTTCTCCTCCCGCACCTCGCGAACTCCATGTAAACCCCGCAGCGAACCGACAACCTCGGCACTGGGAGCTTGCTCAAAACTTAAGGTCACCGCTCCGTGAGATTTTGATCGACGTTTAAGCTCATTCGGAGAGGCATCGGCAACCACTTTCCCGTTTGCGATAATCACGGCGCGTGTGCAAACCGCATCAACCTCTTCGAGAATATGAGTTGAGAGAATGATACTCTTCTCCTGAGCCATGCTGTTAATCAGGGTACGGACTTCATGCTTTTGATTTGGATCGAGCCCATCTGTGGGCTCATCAAGAATGAGGATATCGGGATCGTGCACGAGAGCCTGCGCAAGTCCCACTCGACGCTTAAAGCCTTTCGAAAGCGTCTCAATTCGCTGGTCGACTACTCCCTCTAGACTGCAAAGCCCTAGCACTCTGTCTATGGAGGAGGACGCGCTACTGCCCGAAATTCCTCTCACCTCACAGATAAACTTCAAAAAAGGAAGAACTTCCATCTCACCATAGAGCGGAGCATTCTCAGGCAGGTAGCCGACCCGTTTGCGAACCTCGCGAGGGTCCTCCACCACATCAAAGCCAGCAACTCGTGCTGAACCTGCGCTCGGTGTAAGAAAACAGGTGAGCATCTTCATCGTGGTGGATTTTCCGGCACCGTTCGGTCCAAGGAATCCCAGAACCTCGCCTTTTTCCACAGAAAAACTCACATTTTCTACAGCCTTTATCGAGCCGAAATACCGAGAAAGATTTTTCGCTTCTATCATTGCCGTCATTCTACAGCTTCTCCTCCAGGACATCTAAATCAGTAGCAACCTTCAAGGCGCTATAATTACCAAACTTTTCCGGTTTGCCAACGCTCTTAAGCCGTAATTTCTTGAGAGTTCCTTCGTCAAAACCAAGGAATTACCGCAAAGACTTTGCGGTTTGGCGGTTTTCTGATTCTTTTACTATACTGACCAGCCGGATTGCCCAGCGTCATTCAGAGATCCACTCCGACGCAGTATCCGTGCAGATTATTTAACGTAACGTAAAAACGACAAAGGATGGAATCTCTATGGAAGCTGAACCACTTCGCTTGAAAGTCGGTCTCGCAGAAATGCTAAAAGGCGGCGTAATTATGGATGTCGTCAACGCCGAACAAGCATCAATCGCTGAAGAGGCGGGCGCGGTTGCCGTCATGGCGCTTGAGAGGGTTCCTGCCGACATCCGGCGCGAAGGCGGAGTCGCGCGAATGGCAAATATTGAGATCATTGAGAATATCATGCGCGCCGTGAGCATCCCGGTGATGGCAAAGGTGCGGATTGGGCATTTTGTTGAAGCGCAAGTCCTAGAAGCACTCGGCGTGGATTTCATCGATGAAAGTGAAGTACTTACCCCTGCTGACGAAGCATTCCATGTAAAAAAACACGATTTCAACGTTCCTTTTGTTTGCGGAGCCAAGGACCTTGGTGAGGCACTACGTAGAATTTACGAAGGTGCGGCAATGATTCGCTCAAAGGGCGAGGCGGGAACTGGTAACATCGTTGAAGCGGTGCGCCATATGCGCTCGATTATCAGTGAGATTAAAGCGCTCGAAGGTAAATCAGAAGAGGAACTCGTCCAAGCTGCGAAGCATTACCGCACATCCTATGAGCTAGTAAAACTAGTAAAGGAACGTGGTGAACTGCCCGTACCGCTGTTTTCAGCGGGAGGCGTTGCAACCCCTGCCGACGCCGCCTTGATGATGCAACTAGGTGCGCAAACGGTATTTGTTGGTTCTGGCGTGTTTAAATCCGAAGACCCTCACGCCCGGGCTCGAGCGATTGTAAAAGCAGTCACCCACTACCAAGAACCTGAGGCTCTGCTCGAAGTTTCCCGAACGCTCCGTGGTGCAATGCCTGGAATAGAGATTTCGACTCTCTCTCCAGAGGAACGACTACAGGAACGTGGCTGGTAAGTGCGTCGGCGTTTTAGCGTTGCAAGGTGATTTCGATGCTCATCGAGCCGCCTTGCACGCCCTCAATATACGCTCTCAAGAAGTTCGCAGAGAAACAGACCTCGAAGGAATCTCCGGCCTTATTCTACCAGGTGGAGAATCTACTGCCCTCTTACGTCTGGCCGAGAAAACGCTAATCTCAGCGATTTTAAATCGGGTGGTCGATGGCCTACCGATTCTTGCCACCTGTGCGGGTCTCATACTTCTTGCAAAAGAGGTACAGAACCCGACGCAACACTCTCTCGGGGTGCTTGATGTTTGCGTTGAACGAAACGCGTATGGACGACAAGCCGATTCCTTCATTGACCCAGAGCTACAGTGGACAAAGGAGGGGCGCCAGCTTCTTCAACAACAGATTCCTGACTATACACCGAGCCCCCTCGAAGGAGTGTTTATCAGAGCTCCTCGGATTCGCTCGGTGGGTTCCAATGTTGAAGTGCTGCTCACGCGCCACGCTGAACCGGTGCTTGTTCGACAGGAGGCCATTTTCGCCGGCAGTTTTCATCCAGAACTTAGTAAAGGGAAAAACCCGATTCATGAACTTTTCCTAAGTTTCGTCAATGAGAGCGACACGGAATAATCCACTTGGTAGTGCCCCTACTCTCACTCCATTCATCGCGACATGTATCCTTTGTCTATTCGCAGCCTTTCTCTTTCGCAGTGAATCTCAAGCCACCATTGCCATACATCCGAACCTACTCTGTGAAGAACCCCTAGAAGAGGCACATTCGGTAGTTCTCTTTCTTCACGGCTTAAATAACTCGCCGACTAGTTTGCGCCCCTTGCGTTCTCTCGTTCGAGAGAATGCCTCAATTAGCTGCCAATTGCGTCTGCATGGTCACACTGCCGGGCAAACCGCCGACGTCGGTTTAGAAAAAATCTGGCGTCAACAAACACTTGAAGCAATACAATATGTAAAGACGCAATATCCTGAGCAACGCTTGTATGCCTTGGGCTACTCGCTTGGCGGCGCATTACTCCTTGATTCCTTACAAGAGGTAGAGGCAGGCACTTTTGATGGTCTTATTCTTTTGGCACCAGCGGTAACCCTTAGTTGGAAAGCCGCTTTTTTGAGAATCCTCACCCCCCTCAGAGCGCTCGATATTTCTCTGCCGAGCTTTGCGCCGCGGGACTACCGGGTACACGATTCCACATCACTGCTGAGTTATCACGCAACACTTCAAATCGCACAAAGCGTGCGAGAAAAGTCCCTACCCGCTTGGGTCAGAACCCTGCCCATCATTCTCGCAGTGAGTTCTAAAGATGAGCTCCTTGATTCAAATACGTTGCAACGATACTTCGCCAAGCAAAAATTGAAAAAGCTCAGAATTCTCCTCCTGGAGCCGCAACCCACGCGGAAGGATGCATATGAACATCTCATTATTGATTCCCAAATGCTCGGTGAGAGTGAATGGAGTCGGCTACGTCGAACAATACGATCGATTCTTCGGACAAGAGATTCGGAAGGAACGAACTAACGAATTTTATTGGTATCCCAGGCACCTCGCCGTACGCCGGTATCGGTGAAGTGCTGATATCGACCTCGAAGCGTGTTGCCCCGTCGAACTCCGGTAAGTCTCATTCGAGTCGTTTGATTCTGTAGCTCTAATTCAAGCCCACGGGGAAAAACCTTGCCGCTCACTCGGAAAGGCTCAAAGCCAGAAATAGTTGCACTCCCTTGCAGGAGCTCTCCCTGTGAACGAATTCGTAAAACGAGAGAGCGTTGTTCTTTGGTGCCGTTTGCAGAGGAGAGATTCAGCACCCCACTGTACGACTCCAGAGGCGCTTGAGGCACAGGCTGGTTTTGGATACCAAATGAACTCGAGGTCGTTTCAGTTCTCTGTGACAAGCCCGCCGCCGGAGGTAATCCACTAGGCGCTTGATTGAGCTCGCGCGGAACGAAGGGTTTTGATCCGATACGAGGTGAACGAATTTCAATATTCTCCTCCCGAAACGTCGTGCTTGGAGCAGTAGTGCCGCTGTCTTGCATACTTGGAAGTTGGGCTTCTGGAGCCGGATTGCTCTTCTGCGGGGGTTCAGAGCTGACAGGTGGCGGAACTGCTTTTGCAGCAGGAACTGGTAGCGACGCAAGGGTTCCACCTGTTGCTTCCGCAGCACTTGCAGGGGTGCTTCTCGCAAATGACACACTTGCTCGGTAGAGCGAAAGCGTGCGACTTTCCAGCACTTCTCCATCATAGACAAAATCCAATCGAAGCGAGCCAGTATTTGGTTTCGCTCGGGCAAGCAATAAAAAGCTGCCAGAGGTAACTACGGAATTTCCTCTTGAAGTAACTCGGTCGGTACTTAAACGAGCAATGACTTTGCTCTGCGCAGGGTCAAAGGCGTTGACACGAAAAGACTTGCGTACAAGTGAGCGAGAAGTCTTGGTAAGCCCGGAGAGTTCTGCCTCCCAGGTAGTAGACCTCAGCTTGTCGATCGAAAGTGAATCAAAACTCTGCTCTCTCCCTCCGACCTTGAGTCGAAGTCCCTCAATGGCGGCCTGAATAACCTCTTCTTGAGCCGGCTTTTGGACACTAATTTTTTGCACGGGACTGGGTTCGGGTATGCTCTCTACTACTGTTTGCGAAACGTTTACCACTGCGTCGCTTTCCTTCGCCGTTGTTGCTGACGGCTCCGCTACTGCATCTTTTGGCGTGGCAGAAGTCTTGGGAGAGTCTGCAATCGGGGCGTCGGTTTCTCCTGTGCCACCGAAGGCAAGCAGCTCTGCTTTCAGCTCTGCGCGTTTTTGTTCCTCAAACGAGACTTCAGTTTTTGGTTCCGGCACTTGTTTCTTGCCCGCTTCAACCGGAGTTGAAATCGCCTCGTCTGCCGCAAAGAGAGCTGCAACTTGCTGCTCGGCATGTTTCCCCACTGGCAAGAAGTAGAAGGCAGCGGCGGCTGAGGCGAGCACAACACAGGTGAAGACTCCCCAGATAGCTTTTGATTTTTTCGGTTCGCTGAGCGCATTCACACTCTGCGCTATCTTCTCACCCTCAGACAGCTCTAAGGTCCAACCACCCGTGGAGCTACTGCTTGCTTCACCAAGTTCAAAACTGTCGCTCGCCGGAGCAGGAGATTGCTGAGTAACTTCTTGCTCTTCTGCTTCTTTTCTCGCGCTAAATCGGTGGGAGCCATCAATCGAGAAGAAACCCGTTTGCAGAGCAAGC
Organism: uncultured Bdellovibrionales bacterium; assembly: GCA_964351345.1. GTDB lineage: Bacteria > Bdellovibrionota_C > UBA2361 > SZUA-149 > SZUA-149 > SZUA-149. Next base: position 6,999 of record CAYGNZ010000090.1, read on the forward strand.
TGAGGAACCTGAAGAAGAATATCCTGGGCAAAAGCGGCAGCTGTTTCATAGCGCTCGTCCTTGTCTTTCGCCGTTGCCTTGCGCCCAACCTCATCGTACCAGGAAGGCACCCCAGGAATTTGCATCAGTGTCTCTGGAATAGGATCGTTGAGGTGCTTAAAGGCAACCGCGACGGGACTATCCGCGGTAAATGCTTTCGCTCCGACAATGAGTTCATAGGCGATAATACCAAGAGAATAGATATCACTGCGAGGGTCGAGCTTCTCACCACGAATTTGCTCGGGCGACATATAGTCCGGCGTGCCCACCACCTGCCCCGTACGGGTAATGCTCGTATCCATACCAATAATTCGTGCGGTACCGAAGTCTGCAAGTTTCACTTCGCCGACATCGGAGATAATCACGTTGGCAGGTTTGAGATCTCGATGAATCACGCCTTTCCCGTGAGCATAAGAGATCCCAGCGAGAATCTGAATCAGTACCGGAAGCGCCTCTTCAAAATCACCCTCGATCTGTCCTGCTTTGATTGTCTCTGCCGCAGCCGAGCGATCCTCTAAGAATTCTCGTAAGCTCTTGCCTCGAACAAACTCCATCGAAATATAGGAGGGACCATTCTGGATAGTGCCGATATCGTGGGTTCGAACGATGTTGGGGTGAGAGAGGGAGCGAGCGACGAGCACTTCATTGCGAAAACGTCGAAAAATACTCTCGTCTTGTTGGAGATGCTCGTGAAGAAGTTTCAGCGCGACTTCGTCGTTAAGTTCACGGTCAATTGCGCGGTAGACCAATCCCATTCCACCGGAGCCGACTCGTTCCTGAATTTCGAATCGACCTGCAAGAACACTCCCCGGTGCGAGATTCGTTGGTCCTGTGGGTGGAGGAGTGTTCATACCACGCTACCTAGCAAAAAGACCAAGCCTCGCGAAGCGAGACTTGGTCTCTCGTCACATTTACTGAGAGAGTAACTCATCGAGTAAACGTTCTCTCTCCGCTGCATCATCCTCAGGCGATGCGTCGCTTGGAGGTGAGACGTCGGTCGGCTCCTGCTCAACCGCTTCGGTTGGAAGTTCCTCTTGAACCGTAGAATCAAGCTCAGGCGCTTTTTGCACCTCTTTACTCACCTCTTCTTCAACTTCTTTCGCTTCTTCGGCTCGCTTTTCTCTCTCTGCGGCAATCTCGCCGAGGAGAGCATCAACCGAGACTTCATCCACTTCTTCGGCTTCCATCTCTGCTGGCGAGTCCCCAAGAGTCGCAGTGCCGCCCATCTCGGGAACCGTTTCACCTGTGCTTGCCTCGGGAGTATCCATTTTCTTGGCGGTTGAGCTGGAACGTACTGCGGAGGATGGAAGCGGAGCACTATTGGTCACAAGCTCTGCCGGAATCATAATCGTATCGCCGAGATTAATTCTCTCTGGGCGAAGTCCAGGATTTGCCGCGACGATCTCCTGCCAGTTAGTCGTTTTCCCGGTATACCAACGGGCAATTAGGCCGAGAGTCTCTCCGCGATACTGCACCGTGTGCTCGATCATTGACGGTTTTGGAGGCTCAACCGGCTCTTGCGGTGGGGGTGGCGCTTGCCGACCGCATGCCGACACTGAGAGCAGCAGTAACAAAGCCAAGCCTGTACGTGCGAATCGAAGCGCACTCGAACGAGAAAAAGTAAATGTAGCAATGCCCATGTCATTCATGATTGGTTTCTTCCGTTGTAAAAGTAGCGGTGTCTCCCTCAAGACCCGACCAAACTACCCTTGCTCACTAATGTTCTTCGACCAAAAAGGACCGAATATATCAATTAAAAACTGCGTGCGAGGTCAAAAAGAGAAACGTATTCGATTCCCGACCCACATCACTAGTCTCTCCCTCAGGAGTTACTGCTCAAAGCGCGACAATGACTGCGCTAATACCTTTTTCACCACCGGGTTTGATTCCGTTGATTGCTTACTTCGTAATGCCTGTTCCGCTGCTGCGGTCTGAGACTCGGCAAGAGATTTAGCAGCAAAGCCTCGAACCAAAGCTTCAGCGTCGTCAAGCAAACTGATGAGCGTACTCTGCACTTGCGGTGTTTTAAGAACGTCTAGTTTACCAAATGCCTTAATAATCTCCACTCGGACTCGGAAGTCCTCGTGGTTCATGTTACTTAAAAGCTCAGGTAAGGCTTCGCTAAATTTCCGTGTACTCACTTCCGCTACTCCTAGTCGGAGTGAATCCTTATCGATATCCTTTGCGGCAAGTAGGCCTCTGAGTTCATTGGCCGAAAGCAGACTAATGCTTACCTTATCAAATCCACCCTCAGGAATTATTGGCGGTGGAAATTCGGTTTGTTGCGCTCGTTCGTTCGAGGGAGTCTGTTTTGGGGCCTCTTCTGCCACTCGCACCACGGTCGAGGGCTCTGATCGCAGAGGAGCATCACTGCTCTTGCCCATAAAAAAGAATGCTGCCCCACCAAGGGCAAGGCAGGCAAACAATGCTCCTGCGGCGACTCTCTTTGAAACGGCTTTCTGAAGATCCTCTGCCTCGGTAAGACTTGCCAGCGCTGCCTGCGCGGCAGCACGCCCTTCCTCGGGGTCGCTCATCATGGTGCGCTCAAGTACCTCTTCCTCTATTTGAGGTTTTTCTTCGACCCTCTCAAGTGCTGCTTCTTCAACTGAAGTAATCGTACCATTGAGTTCTGGCGCGACTTTCAGCAAACCCTCGCTCTCATCGGTTGTTGATGTCGCACCTTGATTCCAAAGCAGCTCTCCGTGGTATCCGCCTGGGATACCGTTTCCATCAACTACAAGCTTAAACACGTCGGCAATTTGAGTGACGAACTCCAAAGCAGTCGCAGAACGATTTTCTCGCTCCTTGCTCAGTCCTTTGCCTAATACTTTTTCAAGCTCCTTGGGAAGGTCCAAACCTAACTCATCAAAGGTAAGCGGCTGCTTGTGGATAATATTACTCACCACAGTCGTGAAGTCGTTCCCCGGGAACGGTCGCACACCTGCGAAACATTCAAAGGCCACTACGGCGAGAGAAAAGAAATCTGTTTTGCCGTCAAGCTTTGCACCTCGGATTTGCTCTGGCGACATGTAGCTCGGCGTGCCCACTACCGTTCCCGCCGGCGTAAGCGAGGTGTCACTGAGCTTTGCAACGCCGAAATCTAACAGATGTGCTGAATGCGAGGAAGGCGCCACTATGTTGCTGGGCTTGATGTCGCGATGGATGACGCTCTGACTATGTGCATAATCGATTGCCGCGGCGATTTGGGCGAGATAGTGAATAACCGCTGGCGGGTCGAGCGGTCCAGTATCTGCAATAATCGACTCGAGGCTCTGACCTTCAATGTACTCCATGACAATGTAGGGCGAACCGCTCTCAGTGCGTCCCGCTTCAAAAATTGTCACAATATTTGGGTGATGAAGTTTTCCGGCCGATCTTGATTCGAGGCGAAACCTCTCCATCGCCTCAGCACCAGCGGGGTCATCTCCCATAAACACTGACTTG